>NZ_JAMOYY010000001.1:0-192603 GCF_023669475.1 Blautia sp. MB18-30
TGATCATTTGATATATTTGAATTTGATCATTTGATATATCTGCATTTGATATATTTACCGCTCAAATTCACTTCTATATTATTCCAAAAAATCCGCAGATGTGCCCCGCACATCGAGACCTACCAACGCCCTCCCACCCTCACTCTCGGCTCAACCTTCCACATCCAATACCGTCACATACCTATAACGGCCTCAAGACTTTTTCACTCTCAACAACCCCGTCAGGCCGTTCTCCTCCATCGGCTCAACCTTTCGTTCCCAGCACCGTCGCATACAGACACAAGTCAACCAAACTCCCGTCCTCCACAACCAAGCACTCCTAAAAAAAGCCCGAGGGGTGTGCAGAGGGGCCGCGGCTTTGCGGCCCCTTTGCGGTTTTCCTTTTTTCCTCAAAAAAAATACTGTGCACCATTCGCCAAAAAAGCAAACGCCACACAGTATTTAAAAAAAAGTATTTCTAACCTCTTGTTACTTTACTTAACAACACGCACCCTATACATTCCCTCAATCTCCTTGAGTTCATCCAACGCCTTAGCAGACGCCGCACTCTCAAGATCAATAAGAGTATAAGCAAACTCCCCTTTACTCTTATTCGTCATATCCGCAATATTCAGTCCCTCAGATCCAAGGATCTTGGTAACCTGACTGATCATATTCGGTGTGTTGCTGTGCGCAAGAGAGATTCTTCCAACAGCCACACAGGTACCCATATCACAGTTCGGATAATTAACTGAATTTTTGATATTACCATTCTCAAGGTAATCGCGGATCTCCTTTACAGCCATCTCTGCACAGTTTTCTTCAGATTCCTCTGTAGACGCACCAAGATGAGGAGTTACCAGAATACCCTCGCGTCCTGCAACTGTCTCATTTGCAAAGTCAGTTACATACTTCTTAACCTTGCCACTCTCAACAGCCTCGATCAGCGCATCCTCATCAACAAGAAGATCTCTTGCAAAATTCAGAAGAACTACGCCGTCCTTCATCTTATCGAAAGCTTCTTTGTTGATCATCTTCTTAGTGCTGTCAAGAAGCGGCACATGAATGGTGATATAATCGCACTGGCTGTAGATCTCATCCAGGCTCTTGCTGTGCTTGATGGTTCTGGACAGGTTCCATGCCGCATCAATAGAAAGATATGGGTCATAGCCATATACTTCCATGCCAAGACCGCATGCTGCGTTTGCCACCATGGCTCCAATGGCTCCAAGACCGATGATACCAAGCTTTTTGCCGCTGATCTCGCATCCTGCGAACTGTTTTTTCTGCTTCTCGGCAAGCTTGCCGATGTGCTCTTTATCTTTCTCCTGTGCAACCCACTCGATACCTCCTACGATATCTCTGGATGCAAGGAGCATACCTGCAAGTACCAGCTCTTTTACGCCGTTTGCGTTAGCTCCAGGCGTGTTGAATACAACAACACCCTTCTCTGCATACTCCTTAACCGGAATATTATTGACGCCTGCACCTGCACGTGCAACTGCGCAAACGCTCTTCGGCAGCTCCATGTCGTGCATTTTTGCACTTCTTACAAGGATTGCATCACACTGGTCAGCGGTCTCTGTTTTTTTATAATTATCGCCAAAAAGTTTCAGACCTTTTTCAGCGATAGGATTCAGGCAATGATACTGGAACATTATGCATTCTCCTCCTCGAATTTTTTCATGAATGCAACCAGTGCCTCTACGCCGGCCTTTGGCATGGCATTGTAGATGCTGGCACGCATTCCGCCAACAGTACGGTGTCCTTTCAGGTTTACAAGTCCTGCTTCAGTTGCCTCTTTGACAAACTTGGCATCCATTTCCTTGTCACCGGTTACGAACGGTACATTCATAAGAGATCTGTCTTCCGGAACTACAGTTCCTTTGAACAGCTTGCTGGAATCCAGGTAATCATAAAGGATTTTTGCTTTTTCCTCATTGCGCTGTTTCATCACTTCCAGACCGCCCATCTTCTTCAGCCATTTAAATACTTTTCCGCATACATAGATGCAGTAAGCATTCGGCGTATTGTAAAGAGAGCCTGCGTCTGCATGTGTCTTATAAGTAAGCATGGTTGGGGTTCCCGGAAGAACATCCTCTGTGATCAGGTCCTCACGGATGATCACGATAACCATGCCTGCCGGTCCGATGTTCTTCTGAACACCGCCATAGATAATACCATATTTGCTTACATCCACCGGCTCAGACAGGAAGCAGGAGGATACATCTGCTACCAGAGTCTTACCTTTTGTGTTTGGAAGTTTTTTGAATTTTGTGCCGTAAATGGTGTTGTTCTCACAGATGTATACGTAGTCTGCATCCGGGCTGATCGGCAGATCACTGCAGTCCGGAATATAGCTGAAGGTTTTATCTTCAGAAGAGGCGATCTTGTTTGCTTTTCCGTATTTCTGAGCTTCCTGATAAGCTTTTTTTGCCCACTGTCCTGTTACGATATAATCTGCGACCTTGTTTTTCATAAGGTTCATCGGGATCATGGCAAACTGCTGGGATGCTCCTCCCTGAAGGAAAAGTACCTTGTAGTTATCCGGAATGTTCATAAGCTCGCGAAGATCTTTCTCTGCAGTATCAATGATCTCCTGAAAAGCTGCACTTCTGTGGCTCATTTCCATAACAGACATTCCTGTGCCGTTATAATCCATCATCTCATCCGCTACTTCTTTGAGTACTTCCTCTGGAAGCACTGCCGGTCCGGCAGAAAAATTATACACTCTACTCATGTTTCTTCATATCCTCCTCGTCAAATACATCATCAAGGTTCGCACCAGCCGGTACCATCGGGAACACACTCAGATCCTGATCGATCCAGCAATCCAGAACGACAGGCCCCTCTGCTGCCAGTGCCATCTTAAGTGCAGGCTCCACATCCTCCATCTTTGTCACACGAATGGCTTTTGCACCCAGCGCCTCTGATAATTTCACAAAATCAACGGCGTCATCCAGTACTGTGGAAGAGTACCTCTTTCCATAGAAAAGCGTCTGCCACTGACGCACCATTCCCAGTACATGATTGTTCATAACAATCTGGATCAGCTGTCTGCCACAGCGTGCAGCTGTTGCCAGCTCATTCATATTCATACGGAAGCATCCGTCACCTGCTATATTTACAACTGTTTTTTCCGGTCTGCCCATCTTCGCGCCAATTGCAGCGCCAAGGCCGTAGCCCATGGTTCCAAGGCCGCCGGAAGTAAGAAGAGTTCTCGGCTCTTTGTATTTATAATACTGCGCCGCCCACATCTGATGCTGTCCAACATCTGTGGAGATGATCGCATCACCGTTGGTCAACTCATAAAGCTTCTCTATAATATACGGACCTGTAAGCTGTGTGTGATCATAATTCAGCGGATATTTTGATTTCAATTCCTGGATATGTGCGATCCACTCCGGATGTTCTTTCTTCGGAATTTCCTCCAGAAGGCGTTTCAGCACTTCCTTCACATCACCGATCACACTGGCATCCACTTTGATATTTTTATTGATCTCCGCAGCATCCACATCGATCTGAAGGATTTTTGCATTATGTGCAAAAGTTTTGGTATTTCCTGTTACACGGTCACTGAAGCGTGCACCGAGAACAATAAGAAGATCGCACTCTGTTACGCCAAGATCGGAAGTCTTGGTTCCGTGCATACCTACCATACCTGTATAGAGAGGATCTTCTCCCGGGAAGGTGCCCTTGCCCATCAGAGTATCGCAGACAGGAGCCTGGATCCTGCGAGCCAGCTCACGTACTTCCTGGTCAGCACCGGAGATCACACATCCGCCGCCAACAAAAATAAACGGTTTCTCTGCCTCTCTGATCATTTCCAGTGCCTGATCAATATCTTCTTTACGGATACTTTTGATCTCACGGTTAACCGTAGCCGGATGGCATGGCTCATATTCATATTTCATTCCTGTGATATCCTTCGGGACATCCACAAGCACCGGGCCGGGTCTTCCGCTTTTTGCAATATAAAATGCTCTTCTTAACGTATCTGCAAGATCTTCGATATTCTTTACGATGAAACTGTATTTTGTTACAGGCATTACGATACCTGCGATATCAACCTCCTGGAAAGAATCTCTTCCCAGGAGTGGTCTTCCTACGTTTGCAGTAATGGCTACCATCGGTACGGAATCCATGTATGCAGTCGCGATCCCTGTTACCAGGTTAGTTGCTCCTGGACCGGAGGTTGCCAGGCAGACACCTACCTTTCCGGTCGCTCTTGCATAACCGTCAGCAGCATGGGATGCACCCTGCTCGTGGGAGGTCAGTACATGTGTGATCTCATCTTTGTATTCATATAAGGCATCGTAAACATTCAGGATCGCGCCGCCCGGATATCCAAATACGGTATCAACGCCCTGTTCCTTCAGACATTCTACGATGATCTCTGCACCTGTAGGCTGCATATCTTTCGTTCCTCCTTATTTTGCTTTCGGTACTTCCAGGATCGCACCACGGTTTCCGGATGTTACCATGGAAGCGTATCTTGCCAGATATCCGGTTGTCACCTTCGGCTCTCTTGGCTGCCATTTTTCTCTTCTAGCCTGCATCTCTTCATCTGAAACCTTGATCTCCAGTTTCAGCTCCGGAATATTGATGCTGATGATATCGCCTTCCTCAACCAGTGCGATCGGGCCGCCTACTGCTGCCTCCGGTGATACGTGTCCGATAGCGGCTCCTCTGGATGCACCACTGAAACGTCCGTCGGTGATCAGGGCTACGGAAGAACCAAGTCCCATTCCCACAATAGCAGATGTAGGATTCAGCATCTCTCGCATTCCAGGACCACCCTTTGGTCCCTCGTAGCGGATAACCACAACATCTCCCTCTACGATCTTACCGCCCTTGATGGCAACAATTGCGTCATCCTCGCTGTCAAATACACGTGCAGGACCTTCATGTACCAGCATCTCCGGTACAACTGCAGAACGTTTTACAACACCACCATCCGGTGCAAGGTTTCCTTTCAGTACGGCAAGTCCGCCTGTCTTTGTATACGGATTGTCGATCGGGCGGATAACATCCGGATTCAGGTTTACACAGTTTTTGATATTCTCACCTACTGTTTTTCCGGTTACTGTCATACACTCTGTATGGAGAAGTCCCAGCTTGTTCAGCTCATTCATGACCGCATAGACACCACCGGCCTCATTAAGATCTTCCATGTAGGTCGGGCCTGCCGGTGCAAGGTGGCAAAGGTTCGGGGTCTTCTCACTGATCTCATTTGCAAAGCTGATATCAAAGTCCATTCCGATCTCATGTGCGATAGCCGGAAGATGAAGCATACTGTTTGTGGAGCATCCAAGTGCCATATCTACTGTAAGTGCATTTAAAACTGCCTCTTTTGTCATAATGTCTCTTGGGCGGATGTTCCTTCTGTACATTTCCATTACCTGCATTCCTGCATGCTTTGCAAGACGGATACGTTCAGAGTATACTGCCGGGATGGTACCGTTTCCTTTCAGTCCCATACCGAGAACCTCTGTCAGGCAGTTCATGCTGTTCGCAGTGTACATACCGGAACATGATCCACAAGTCGGGCAGGTTTTGTTCTCGAATTCTTCCAGATCATCTGCTGTGATGGTTCCTGCTGCATAGGATCCTACTGCCTCAAACATGCTGGAAAGACTGGTTTTATGTCCTTTTACATGACCGGCAAGCATCGGACCGCCGCTTACGAATACAGTAGGAACGTTGATCCTTGCCGCTGCCATCAGAAGGCCAGGTACGTTTTTGTCACAGTTGGGAACCATGACCAGGGCATCGAACTGATGAGCCAGTGCCATGGCCTCTGTGGAATCTGCGATCAGGTCACGTGTTACAAGGGAATATTTCATTCCAACGTGTCCCATTGCGATTCCGTCACATACTGCGATCGCCGGAAATACAACCGGTGTGCCGCCAGCCATTGCAACGCCGAGCTTTACAGCATTTACAATTTTGTCAAGGTTCATATGTCCCGGTACGATCTCGTTATAAGAGCTTACGATTCCTACCAGTGGTTTGTCCATTTCTTCCTTTGTCATTCCAAGGGCATTGAACAGGGAACGATGTGGTGCCTGCTGTGTGCCTTTTCTTACGGTATCACTTTTCATTTTTAAGGTCTCTCCTTTTTATTCTTTACGATAGGATCCGGTATCTGTTTATAGACTTCCTCTTCCAGGTACCGGTTTTTTCTGTTCTGTTTCGTTTTCTTCTCTCTGTCCCGCTTTATTTATGCAATGGCATCTGCGATCAGATCGCCCATCTCTCTGGTTCCGACAAGCTTGCATCCGTCAGACATGATATCTCCTGTTCTGTAACCATCTGTAAGAACCTTCTGTACTGCTGCTTCCACAGCATCTGCTTCTTTATCAAGATCCAGAGAATATCTCAGCATCATAGCAGCGGAAAGAATGGTTGCGATGGGGTTTGCCTTGTTCTGTCCTGCGATATCCGGTGCTGAACCGTGGCTCGGCTCATAGAGACCAAGCTTTGTCTCATTTAAGCTTGCGGAGGAAAGCATTCCGATGGAACCGGTCACCATACTTGCCTCATCAGAGAGGATATCTCCAAACATGTTTTCTGTAAGGATAACATCAAACTGCTTCGGATCACGTACCAGCTGCATTGCACAGTTATCAACCAGCATATGCTCCAGTGTTACATCCGGATAATCCTTTGCCACATCCTCCACTACACTTCTCCAGAGTCTGGAAGAATCAAGAACATTGGCTTTATCTACACTTGTAACCTTATTTCTTCTCTTACGTGCGATCTCAAATGCCTTAATGGCAATACGGCGGATCTCATTCTCATTATAAGAAAGAGTATCTACCGCTGTGCGGACTCCGTTCTCCTCAGTAGTCTTTCTTGCTCCGAAGTAAAGACCTCCTGTAAGCTCTCTTACGATGATCATGTCAAAACCATCTCCGATGATCTCATCACGGAGCGGGCAGGCATCACGAAGCTCATTGTAAAGATACGCCGGACGAAGGTTTGCAAACAGGTTCAGCGCCTTACGGATCGCAAGAAGACCTGCCTCCGGACGTTTGGACGGCTCCAGCTTATACCACGGGGATGTCTTGGCATCACCGCCAATGGAACCCATCAGTACTGCATCAGAAGCTTTTGCCTGGGCAATGGCTTCCTCTGTAAGAGGTACTCCGTGAGCATCAATGGATGCCCCTCCTAAAAGAACCTCTGTGTATGAAAATTTATGACTGTATTTCTCACATACTCTGTCTAAAACTTTTTTGGCCTCGGCAACAATCTCCGGACCGATTCCGTCTCCCGGAATCAGGGCAATCTTGTACTCCATTTTATTCACTCCTCCGATTTCCCCTGTGCTGTAAAATTTTAACGCACTGGTGTGGATAATTGTTATTATCATAACGCACTTTTCGACGGATTTCAACCTATTAAATAGATAAAGTTATTTCCGGAATGCAAAAAATAAACGGCAATTCCCTGTTTCTGCCGCCACAGAGACATACTTTCGCACACAGAAAAAAGAAAAACTGCCCTACCATTCCGGTACAGCAGTCTTTCTTTTTTTATCATATTCTGTTTTTCCTGATGATCTTCTCAGAATTTCCCGCTAGAACCACCGAAGGTATCACCGGAAGATGAGGTATGGGTGCTGGAACCACCGTTATTATCCTCATTTTTCAGTTTTGCGGATTTTGATACCGTACTGTAGAGGTAAAAATCATTACTTCTGGTCACATTCATACTGCCCTGCCGCACATAAGAAGCCGCCCGATCCTGTTTTCGCACAGTTTTCAGCTTTCTTCTCATATTTCCGGTCACCAGTAATCCTGCCACAAGCCCCACAGCAAGAGCGATCAGCAGGTTTATCCCAACCGCAAAAGGCTCATCCGGAAGGTTTTCCACATCGTATGGCTCTGCCTCATTTGCCTGCGTGATAAAATCATCGCATTCCGTGGCAAACTTATGAAACGCTTCGTTATAATCACCGTCACTTAAATAAGGCTTCACCTGATCCATGATGTAGGACTGTCCGGCATCCGTAAACACTTCTATCGCATATCCGTGTGTTGCAATGGCCCAGTTACGGTCTCCCATATCCAACAGGAATAAAATACCGTCACCATTTTCCCCCTGTCCATATCCATGGTCAATAAAATAATCCTCCGCATACGCCTGGGCTGTTTTTCCCTCAAGACTGTTAACGGTAACGACCACAACATCTACCTGATCCCGCTCACTGATCTCATCCAAAGTACTGCTCAGGCTCTCCTGCTGCTCTGCATCCAGAAGTCCCGCCTGGTCATCCAGCCGGCTTACGGTGCCTGCCCATACCGGAAAAGCACATGCCAGACACAAAAGGATCGATATCAAAAATACAGATATTCTTTTTTTCATGGCATCCACCTCCCTACAAAGCCCAGATCAGATACAGGATAATATAAGTGATCACACCCACGACCCCCGTTGTTCCCAGGAACCATCGTGCAAAAGCGTTCTTGTCTGTAGGCAGATTTCCCACAAATTTCCCTGTCTGACCATTCATGGCAAATATGTAATTATCACCCTTCCACTTCGTCTGCAGGATCCATACGGGATATAACGCATATTTCGTTGTCCCGTTATGAAGCCGGATACTGGTATTCTCCGGTACCACACTGGCGTATCCTCTCACCGTATCCCGGAATGCAGCCTCTGTGCTGCGGCGGATACGCTCATTGGCACGTTCCTCACACTCGCTGGCTGTCACATCATATTTATCTGCAAAATATCCAGCCAGATACGCAGTCTGAAAATCCACCGCTTCTTTGAAATCAAAAGGCTCTATAGACTCCATCAGATCATTTTCCATGCTGGCAGAGCCATCCACCGGTACATGATCAAAACCAAGAGAACCACTTCTGTGTACTGCATAATAGCTGGTCTCCGTATAATCATAATCACTATCGCTCCAGAACCGGGTCTTTGTTGCACGGTAACGGATATCTGCATCTGCGTCTGTGTCATACAGCCAAAACGGAACGTAGATGCCCTTAACCTCGCTGATATGATTCTCTGACTTAAATGCTTTCGGCAAAAGTCTCTTACCGGTAAGATGCTTTTTCAGCCTCTCCTTTGCCGCTTTCTTGTCCAGCTTAAACGGGATCACATAATCCGGCTTCAGTGCACCGGACAGCTGCCCGGTCATTACCACCGGACTTCCGCAAAACGGGCAGGCCGTTGCTGCCGTATTGGCATCTCCCACGATCTCACCGCCACAGGACTTGCACACATAGGTACGCAGCCCCTCACTCTCCCCGTCCTGCCACTCACTGCCGGCCTCATCCGACCAGCTCATATCCTCAGGCTGCTCTTCCTCCACAGTCTGGGCATATTCCGATAACGTCCCGACATCAAACTCCGTATCACAAAACGGACACTTCATCTTCTGCACAGAACTGTCAAACTCTATGGAGCCACCACAGCACGGACACTTAAACTCCTGCATCTTCGCCATATATTCACCTCACTTCATCATTCTGTATCCAACAACCGGCAGGAGTTACCCTGCATTTTGCTCCTGACCATCTCTCTTTCTGATCTATACTGCATCCTCCGGTCCGAACGGATCACCGCACTCCGGGCAGAATTTCGGTGGATTCTCCGGATCTGCCGGTTCCCATCCGCACCTGCTGCAACGATACTGCATCTTCTTCTCCGGCTTCTTCGCTCCGCAGTTCATACAGAACTTTCCTTTATTCACCGTACCGCAGGAACAGGTCCATCTGTCCTCCACCGGACGCGATGCACCACACTCCGGACAGAATTTCCCCGAAGAAACCGCACCACAGCTGCAGGTCCAGGAACCAGCCGCAGCCCCTGCTCCGTTCCCTGCCGGCGAAACCGGCTGCGCTGCCTGCTTCTGTACACTCTGCTGCTGCGCCTGCTGCTTCTGGCCCATCTCAAACAACTGCTGCGCATTCAGGCCACCTGCATTAGCAGCCATACCCATGCCCATAAAACCAGTCATAGCCCCTGCTGAATTAGAAGCCGCAGCCTTCATAGCATCCGCCTGGGCCCCGGTCAGAGTAGCCGCAGCCATAGCAGGATCACGCATCATAGCTGTACGCTGAGCCTGCTTGATCATCTCGGCATCCTCATCCGGCAATGTCACAGAACCAAGTGCCACACTGACCACCTTAAGCCCACGAAGCTCCTCCCACTTGGCAGAAAGCACCTCATTCATGGCATTCTCCAGCTCCGTATTATGAGTCACGATCTGATTCGGACGCAACTCCAGCTCCGAAAGCCTTCCGAAAGCAGGCTGCAGCGCACTGATAAACTCCGCCTTCAGCTGTCCGTCCAGCTCCTCTCTGGTATACTCCCGCTCCACATTTCCACACACATTCGTATAAAAAAGAAGGGGATCCGCGATCCTGTAGGAATAAACACCATGACACCTCACAGCCACATCCACATCCAGCCCGATCCTAGAATCCACAACCCGGAACGGGATCGGATTAGCAGTACCAAACTTGTTATCCACAAGCTCCTTGGTATTAAAATAATACACCCTCTGATCCTTACCCGTATCACCGCCAAAAGCAAACCTCTTCCCGATCGTATCAAAGGTCTTCCTGATTCCGTCACCCAGACTACCTGAAAAAATACTCGGCTCCGTAGAAGCATCATACGTATACTCTCCCGGATCCGCACAAACCTCAACAACCTTTCCCTGCTCCACGATCATCATACACTGACCATCCGCCACAGCGATCCCGCTGCCGCTGGAAATGATATTATCACTCCCATGTTTATTGGAAGACCTGGAAGAAGACCTCTTCGTCCCCTTCACAACCATCACTTCTTTATCCATAGCCTCACAGTAAAAAAACTCCTTCCACTGATCCGCCAACGTACCACCCGCTGCACCCACAGCCGCTCTGATAAGACCCATAAATCCAACCCCTTTCTGAAAATTCATTCTTATTTACAATTTTACGATATTCCAAAGCCATCGTCACTCTCATTTCTGATAGTAACATCATTATTACACGAATTTTACCAAAAATCTACTTATTTCTATACAATATTACAATTGTCATATTCCCATCACATCCACAATTGTAGGCATATCCACACAGTCCATCCGCGCTGGCATCAAAGGCTATTCTAGGCACATCCACACAGTCCATCTGTGCTGGCATCAAAGTCTATTCTCCCATCACATCCGCAATTCTAGGCACATCCGCAATCCAGGCTGACAGCGCAGCGCCTCAGCCGTCCTCCCAATCAAACACAAACTCAGCCATTGCAGTCGTCCAGCGCAGCGCTGACGACCCACAACCAACCGTCAAACGACACTATTTCTCACCGGAAGCACCAGCCGGGGAAGGGGATGCTGGATGGCTCTGCTTCTGCAGGAGGGGAGCTGATTCTTGGACGGCGGGAATCTGCGTTGTTTTTCAAAAGTCCGCTGTCTGAGCGGCAGCAGGCCGCGAGTTCGGACTTTTTAAAAACGCTTTTAGCAGATTTCCGGCGTCCTAGAAGCCAGCCCCCGACGAAGCCGCAGACCAGCCAGCATCCCCTTCCCCGGCGTCCCTTCATCCGTTCGTTCGTCCGTCCACATACAAATACAAAAAAGACACCACGTCACAAAAAACGCAGTGCCTCTCTCATATTCAAGTTATTGCGAAAAAAGCATCAAGCAGAAGCCTGATCAGCCTTCTCAACCTCAGCAATCGCCTGCTTTCTCATAGGAATACGGCAATTCTTATTATTACCAAACTCAACAATAACATCTTCCTCAGTCATATCAATAACAACACCATAAAAACCACTGGTAGTAACAACACTGTCACCAACCTCCATGCTGTTCAACATAGTCTGAGTTCTCTTCTGCTCCTTCTTCTGCGGACGGATCATCATAAAATACATAATTCCAAACAGAACTACGATCCAGACAATACCAAGACCCGCGCTAAGTCCGCCAGCTGCCGCTGTAGATGATGCGATCATTTCAAATTCCTCCTGCTAAAAACAAATAATCTGCGGTACCCCCGCCGTTACTGACCTCTAAAAGTGTCACTTCGTACTATCATACACAAAAACCAAAAAACCTTCAAGAGTTTTCTTATAAAATCAAAGTAATTTACACAAATTTTATAAATAAAACTTACCGGTTCCCGTTGATCCTGCCTTCCTCAAAGCCTTCCAGACGCATCTTCTTATAAGCCGCAAAATTCCCTGCATCCAGCGCATCTCTGATCTCTTCCATCATATGATTATAGAAATACAGATTATGCAGAACACAAAGCCTCATGCCAAGCATCTCCTTCGCCTTCAGAAGATGACGGATATACGCTCTGCTGTAATGACGGCAGGTCGGGCACTGGCACTCCTCATCGATCGGTTTGGAATCCAGCTCATACTTTGCATTAAAAAGATTCATCTTGCCATGGTTGGTATACACGTGACCATGACGGCCGTTACGGCTGGGATATACACAGTCAAAAAAGTCAATACCACGCTCAACCCCCTCCAGAATATTGGCCGGGGTACCAACCCCCATAAGATACGTCGGCTTGTTCTGCGGCAAATGCGGAACCACCTCATCCAGGATCCGGTACATCTCCTCATGACTTTCACCAACTGCAAGGCCGCCCACTGCATAGCCGTCCAGATCCATCTCCGCGATAGCCTGGGCATGCTCAATACGGATATCTTCATAAACAGCCCCCTGGTTAATGCCAAAAAGAAGCTGATTCTTGTTAATGGTATCCGGCAGACTGTTCAGACGAGCCATCTCATCCTTGCATCTTTTAAGCCAGCGTGTTGTACGCGCTACCGATTTCTGTACATAATCCCTGTCTGCCACACTGCTTGGGCACTCATCAAAAGCCATTGCAATGGTAGAAGCCAGATTTGACTGGATCTGCATGCTCTGCTCCGGTCCCATAAAAATCTTATGACCATCGATATGAGAGTTAAAATACACGCCCTCTTCCTTGATCTTACGAAGCTTCGCCAGCGAAAACACCTGAAATCCGCCGGAATCGGTAAGGATCGGTCTGTCCCAGTTCATAAATTCATGAAGACCTCCCAGCTGCTTTACCACCTTGTCGCCAGGGCGCACATGAAGATGATAGGTATTGGACAGCTCTACCTGTGTACCGATCTCATGAAGATCCACAGTGGAAACTGCACCTTTAATTGCCGCAATTGTTCCTACATTCATAAAAACAGGAGTCTGGATCGTTCCGTGGACCGTCTTAAACTCGCCCCTTTTCGCTCTTCCTTCTGTTGTGATCAGTTTATATTCTGCCATTTCATTTCCCTTCTAAAAATATTTTAAAGTTGTCTCTGCCCGGCATCTGCGTCGCAGATACAGCCATAACCAGCTGCCGATGCAAATATCTTTCAAAACTTTTAGTCAATATCATAACACATTTTTTTCTTTACGGCTACTGATTGTTAAACTTTTACATTGCCATTTTTTAAACGATATCGTATAATATAGAATATTCGCTTAAAAATCCTTTATAATAAGAAGAAACAACTCCCATCTGACAGAAATGTCAGAGTCGGGCAATCCCTGTATAGATACAACGAGGAGGAAATCAATTTTTTATGAAGAAACACACACTTGGAATTGACATTGGTTCCACCACTGTTAAGATTGCGATCTTAGACGAAAACGATACGCTTGTCTTCTCCGACTATGAGAGACATTTTGCAAATATCCAGGAAACCCTTGCAGATCTTCTTCAGAAAGCTGAGGATCAGCTTGGTGAACTGACACTCTGTCCGGTCATTACAGGTTCCGGCGGACTGACACTTGCCAATCATCTGGAAGTACCTTTTGTACAGGAGGTTATCGCCGTATCCACTTCCCTGCAGAAGCTGGCACCAAAGACGGATGTTGCTATCGAGCTTGGAGGCGAGGATGCCAAGATCATCTATTTCGAAAACGGAAATGTAGAGCAGCGTATGAATGGCATCTGTGCCGGCGGTACCGGTTCCTTCATTGACCAGATGGCATCTCTGCTCCAGACCGATGCACCAGGTCTTAATGAATACGCCAAACATTACAAGGCACTTTATCCCATTGCGGCACGCTGCGGTGTTTTCGCAAAGACAGATATCCAGCCGCTGATCAACGACGGAGCAACCAAGGAAGACCTTTCCGCTTCCATTTTCCAGGCAGTTGTCAACCAGACCATCTCCGGTCTTGCCTGCGGTAAACCGATCCGCGGACACGTTGCATTCCTGGGCGGCCCGCTTCACTTCCTTTCCGAACTGAAGACCGCTTTTATCCGCACCCTGAAGCTGGATGACGAACACATTATCGCGCCGGACAATTCCCATCTGTTCGCAGCCATCGGCTCCGCCCTCAACGCAAAGCAGAACGTAACCGTATCTCTGGTTGAACTGAAGGAACGCATGCGTACCACCATCAAACTGGACTTTGAGGTAGAACGTATGGAGCCGCTTTTTGCCACAGAGGAGGACTATCAGGCTTTCCATGACCGCCAGAGCGCCTACAAGGTAAAAACAGGCGACCTTTCTACATATAAGGGAAAATGTTTCCTGGGAATCGACGCCGGTTCCACCACCACCAAAACTGCACTGGTAGGCGAAGACGGAACACTTCTGTACTCATTCTACAGCAATAATAACGGAAATCCGCTGAAGACCACCATCGGTTCCATCCAGGAGATCTATGAACTTCTTCCGGAAGACGCCGAGATTGCTTTTTCCTGCTCCACCGGTTACGGCGAAGCCCTGATCAAAGCGGCACTTCTTCTTGACGAAGGTGAAGTCGAAACCGTTTCCCATTATTACGCAGCTGCTTTCTTTGATCCTGAAGTAGACTGCATCCTGGATATCGGCGGTCAGGATATGAAATGTATCAAGATCCGTAACCAGACTGTTGACAGTGTACAGCTCAACGAAGCATGTTCCTCAGGCTGCGGTTCCTTTATCGAAACCTT
Source organism: Blautia sp. MB18-30 (assembly GCF_023669475.1). Classification (NCBI taxonomy): domain Bacteria; kingdom Bacillati; phylum Bacillota; class Clostridia; order Lachnospirales; family Lachnospiraceae; genus Blautia; species Blautia sp. MB18-30. The sequence goes on from NZ_JAMOYY010000001.1 coordinate 14,931, forward strand.
TGCAAAATCTCTAAACTACACAGTACAGGACTTTGCAAAAGCAGCTCTTTTTGCAAAACATCCCATTGATCTTGGAACGCGCTGTACTGTATTTATGAATTCCAAAGTTAAGCAGGCCCAGAAGGAAGGCGCTGAGGTTTCCGATATCTCCGCTGGTCTTGCCTACTCCGTTATCAAAAACGCCCTCTACAAGGTTATCAAGGTTTCCGATGCTTCCGAGCTTGGCAAGCATATCGTTGTACAGGGTGGTACCTTCTATAATGACGCAGTTCTCCGCAGCTTTGAGAAGATTGCCAACTGCCAGGCCATCCGCCCGGATATCGCCGGGATCATGGGTGCCTTCGGTGCTGCTCTGATCGCAAGGGAGCGCTATCAGGAGGGTGAAAAAACCTCCATGCTTTCCATCGATCAGATCAACAGCCTCCAGTACACCACCTCCATGGCAAACTGCCGCGGATGTACCAACAACTGCCGTCTGACCATCAACAAATTCTCCGGCGGCCGTAAATACATCAGCGGAAACCGCTGTGAGCGCGGACTTGGAAAAGAAAAGAACAAGGATCATATCCCGAACCTTTTCGATTACAAATATAAAAGGATTTTTTCCTATGAACCACTTTCCGCAGATAAGGCTACCCGTGGACAGGTTGGTATCCCACGTGTTCTGAACATGTTTGAAAATTACCCGTTCTGGTATACCTTCTTTACAGAGCTGAAATACCAGGTGGTACTTTCTCCTACTTCCACACGTAAGATCTACGAGCTGGGTATTGAGTCCATCCCAAGTGAATCCGAATGCTACCCGGCCAAGCTTGCTCACGGACATGTCACATGGCTGATCCGTAACGGTGTGAAGTTTATCTTCTACCCATGCATCCCTTACGAACGCAACGAGTTCCCGGATGCGGTCAACCATTATAACTGCCCGATCGTTACTTCCTATGCGGAAAATATCAAGAACAATGTGGACGAACTCAATGATCCGTCCATCACCTTCCGCAACCCGTTCCTGGCATTTACTTCCGAGGATATCCTGACAAACCGCCTTGTGGAAGAATTCCAGGATATACCTGCCGCCGAGGTCAAAGCTGCTGCCCACAAGGCTTGGGAAGAACTTGCAGCCGTACATATGGATATCCAGAAAAAGGGTGAGGAAACCCTGCAGTACCTGAAAGAAACCGGCCGCCGCGGAATCGTTCTTGCAGGCCGTCCATACCATATTGATCCGGAAATCCACCACGGTATCCCGGATATGATCAACAGCTACGGAATCGCCGTATTTACCGAAGACTCCGTTGCACACCTTGGACATCTGGAGCGTCCCATCCGTGTCAACGACCAGTGGATGTATCACTCCCGTCTCTACTCTGCCGCAAATTTTGTAAAGACAAGAGAGGATCTGGATCTGATCCAGCTGAATTCCTTCGGATGCGGACTTGATGCCGTTACCACCGATGAGGTTTATGAGATTCTGGATGGAAGTGACAAGATCTACACCTGCCTGAAGATCGATGAGGTCAACAACCTGGGTGCGGCAAGGATCCGTATCCGTTCCCTGATCGCTGCTATCCGTGCAAAACAGGCACAGAATAAAAAAAGGAACATCAAGCCGGCTTCCATTGAGAAGATATCCTTTACCAAGCAGATGCGTAAGGAGTACACCATTCTCTGCCCGCAGATGTCTCCATTCCACTTCGGAATCTTTGAGGCTGCTTTTAAGGCATCCGGCTATAACCTGGAAGTCCTCCCCAACGACAACAAGCATGCTGTTGATGTGGGCCTTAAATATGTAAACAACGATGCCTGCTATCCGTCCCTGATGGTTGTGGGACAGATCATGGATGCTCTTCTTTCCGGCAAATATGACCTGAACAAAACTGCAGTCATCATGTCTCAGACAGGCGGCGGCTGCCGTGCCTCCAACTATATCGCATTCATCCGCCGTGCTCTGAAAAAAGCCGGCATGGAACAGATTCCGGTTATCTCCCTCAACTTAAGCGGACTGGAGAGCAACCCTGGCTTTAAGCTGACACTGCCGCTGATCAAGCGTATCGTTTACGGTGCCGTATTCGGTGATATCCTGATGAAATGCGTATATCGCATGCGTCCTTACGAGCTGGAAAAGGGTATCGTAAACCGCAAGCACAAAATCTGGGAGCAGCGCGTCATTGCCTTCGTAACAGGCAGCAGCGTCAGCCATGGTACCTTCAAAAAAATGTGCCGTGAGATGGTCCATGATTTTGATACGATCCCGATCTCCGATGAGAAAAAGCCTCGCGTTGGTATCGTAGGTGAGATCCTTGTCAAGTTCCTGCCTGCTGCCAACAACCACCTGGCAGATCTTCTGGAGGCTGAAGGGGCTGAACCGGTTGTTCCGGATCTTATCGACTTTATCTGCTACTGCTTCTACAACCAGAATTTCAAGGTTGAAAAGCTTGGATTCAAGAAATCCAAGGCAACCATCGCAAATCTTGGTCTCAGAGCCATCGACTGGCTGAGAAAAACAGCAAATGAGGCCCTGGAGCAGAGCCGCCACTTTACACCGGCCGCAGATATCCGTGATCTTGCAAAAATGGCTGCGCCCATCGTTTCTGCCGGAAATCAGACCGGTGAAGGATGGTTCCTGACCGGAGAGATGATGGAACTCATCCACGGCGGTGTCCCGAACATCGTCTGCATCCAGCCTTTTGGATGCCTGCCGAACCACATCGTAGGAAAAGGTGTCATCAAGGAAGTTCGCCGTGAGCATCCGGAAGCCAACATTGTTGCCATCGACTACGATCCAGGTGCCAGCGAAGTAAATCAGCTGAACAGGATCAAGCTTATGCTTTCCACAGCACAGAAGAATCTGCATAAAGACGATAAAAAAGACGCATAACAAGAAATACAGGTTACAAACATCTTTTTCCCAAAAAACAAATTCAAAGCTGCACAGCCGCAGGATCCCTGCCGGCTGTGCAGCTCTTTTTATTTCAGATATGATTCCTGTCAGACAGATTTTTTCTCTGATCCATCACTCTTCACAGGAGGCTTTGCACGGAGCATCAAAGCTCGGGTTAAAGGCATAGAAATTTTTGGCATCCAGCTGCTCCTGCACGGATCTCAGTGCTTCACCGAAACGCTGGAAATGGACTACCTCTCTTGCCCGAAGGAAACGGATGGGATCTGCAACCTCCGGGATATTTTTCACCACCCGGAGGATATTATCGTAGGTGGAGCGTGCCTTCTGTTCTGCTGCCAGATCTTCAAACAGATCCGTGATCGGATCACCCTTACTCTGGAATTCGCAGGCATTAAAGGGCACTCCACCTGCAGCCTGCGGCCAGATTCCCACCGTGTGGTCAATATAATACGGCCCAAGTCCGCTGTTCTCGATTTCTTCCATAGAAAGATCCTTTGTCAGCTGATGGACAATGGTGGATACGATTTCCAAATGTGCCAGTTCTTCTGTTCCCACATCATTGAGCACTGCCGCGACCATCCGGTTCGGTGCGGTAAAACGCTGGGAAAGATACCGCATGGAAGCTCCTATTTCTCCGTCCGGCCCGCCATACTGGCTGGATATAAACTGTGCCAGCTTTGCGTTGGGCGTCTTGATATTTACAGGATACTGGAGTCTTTTTTCATAATTCCACATACCTTATCTGCACCCTCCTTCCTGTTCCCATGGAAACGGCTGTTCCATCCACTGCCATGACTTAAGATCGCTGTCGTTTCCGGTATCAATGGTCAGCGGTCCATAAAATTTCGCATATTTTTCCAGGAGCTCATTTCTTCTGGCTGAAAGCTCACTGTAATATTCAAGAGCTCTTTTTTCTTTTGGATGCGTATCCAGAAAAAGGAGAAGATCGTCAATGGCAAAGCTTACCTGGTCAATAAACTGCAGCAGTTCTTTTTTGGAAGTACAATTTCCGTACATCATCGAATTCCTCCTCTCCTGCCGCAGAACGGCTTGCAAAGCTCAGGAAAAATAGTTCCGACCTGAAGAGCTTTTTTCAACTCAAAGGTAGGCGCAAATTCCTGGTATGGCACATACGCCATTGCAGGAACCTGTTTTGCCATATCAGAAAATGATCGATCCGTCCGGCCTGCCATCCCGCTATTCATCCCACAGGTATACTGATATGGCCGGCAGCCCGAACGATTCATCTGAAATCGGTCCATAATCGAAATCCTTTCATTCATGATCACGCTATATTTTATGACCGTTTTTTAAACTTGTGAAAACAGGAATGTTCACTTTCCTTCACATATATCTATCTTTCTGCCATTTTTTTCTATATATACAGGAAAATATTACTGTTTAAAAATCAGATATACAGTGCTATAATATCCTTGCCTATCTTTACACGGATGGGCGCTTTTACTTATGATTTGTAGCCCTGACCGGCTATTGAAGGAGGAAATTATGCAGGTAATTATTGTAGGCTGCGGAAAAGTCGGTAGAAATCTTGCAGAGCAGCTTCAGGCAGAGGATATTGATATCACTCTTGTCGACGTTATTGCCGACAAGATCAATGATCTCTGCGAAAATATCGACGCTATGGGAATCGTCGGTAATGGTGCCAGCATCAATACTTTAATGGAGGCAGGTGTTGATACTGCAGATATCCTGATCGCAGTTACCGCTTCTGACGAGCTGAACCTTCTCTGCTGTCTGATCGCGCAGAAGGCCAACCACTGTCAGACCATCGCCCGCGTCCGTAACCCCATTTATGAAAAAGAAATCGGATTCATCAAAGAACGTCTTGGTGTTACCATGATCATTAACCCGGAGTTTGCCGCTGCCCAGGAAATTTCACGGCTTCTCCGTTTTCCATCTGCGATCAAGATCGACACCTTTGCACGTGGCCGTGTAGAACTTCTCAAGTTTAAAGTTCTCCCGGAATTCAAGCTGGACGGAATGAGCGTTTCCCAGATCTCAGATGCTTTCCGAAGTGATATTCTGGTCTGCGCGATTGAAAGCCGTGACAATGTATCCATTCCTGGTGGTGATCACATTATACACGACGGAGATATGGTTTCCATTCTGGCCTCTCCGCTTAATGCAGCGGCATTTTTCCGTAAGATCGGTCTCAAGACCAATCAGGTCAAAAACTGTATTATCGTAGGTGGCGGAACCATTTCCTATTATCTTGCCCATGCACTTCTGGATATGAAGATCAGTGTCAAGATCATCGAGCAGAACAAAAATCGCTGCGAGCACTTAAGCGAACTGCTTCCGGATGCAACTATCATCAATGGTGACGGAACGAACCGTTCTCTTCTTCTCGAAGAAGGACTTTCCGAGTCCGAATCCTTTGTCACTCTGACGAATCTGGATGAGGAGAATGTATTTCTTGCCCTCTTTGCCAAAAGCATCTCCGATGCCAAGCTGGTTGCCAAGGTCAACCGTCTGGAATTTGATGATGTCATCGACTCCCTGGATATCGGAAGTGTCATCTACCCGAAAAATATCACTGCTGATTATATCCTGCAGTATGTCCGCGCCACTCAGAACAGCATCGGCAGCAATGTAGAAACCCTTTATCATATTCTGGATGGCAATGCAGAAGCACTGGAATTTGCGATCCGTGAGGAATCTGCCGTAACTTATATCCCTCTTGCAGAGCTGAATCTCCGCAAAAATCTTCTGGTGGGATGCCTGAACCGCAACGGCCGCATCCGCATTCCCCGTGGTCAGGATATGATCCAGGTGGGAGATACCGTGATCATCGTAACCACTCACAAGGGGCTTCGCGACATCACAGATATACTTGAAAAATAGAGGTACTGACAAATGAATTATTCGATTATTATTTATATCCTGGGATGGATCATGAATGTGGAGGCTGTCTGTATGCTGGTTCCCGGTATCACTGCCCTTATCTACCGCGAAAAATCCGGTATTGCCTTCCTGATCACGATCCTGGCATGTCTGGCCATCGGTGTTCCTCTGGTCAGCCGCAAACCGTCCAAGAAAGCGTTTTACGCCCGTGAAGGCCTTGTGACTACTGCTTTAAGCTGGATCGTCCTCAGTATTGTCGGTGCTGTGCCGTTTGTGCTCAGCGGGGCTATCCCGAATCCCATTGATGCTTTTTTTGAGATTGTTTCCGGTTTCACTACAACCGGTTCCAGTATTCTCTCCGATCCATCACAGATGCCTTACAGCATCAATATCTGGAGATGTTTTTCCCACTGGATCGGTGGTATGGGTGTTCTGGTATTTATCCTGACACTGCTTCCGCTTGCAGGTGGCTATCATATGAACCTTATGAAGGCAGAAAGCCCCGGTCCTTCCGTAGGAAAGCTTCTTCCAAAAGTCCAGTCAACTGCCAAGATCCTGTACAAGATCTACATTGCACTCACTGTTGCACTGATCATCCTCCTGCTTCTTGGGGGGATGCCTCTTTACGACAGTCTCTGTGCAGCATTTGGAACTGCCGGAACCGGTGGGTTCGGAATCAAATCCGACAGTATGGGAAGTTACAGCTTATATATTCAGATCGTCATCACTATCTTTATGATCCTGTTTGGCGTAAACTTCAATGTCTATTTTCTTCTTCTCACCAGGAAGTTTTCTCAGGCATTGAAATCTGAAGAGGTCCGCTGCTACTTCTTTGTGATCATCGCCTCTGCCCTGATGATCACTTTCAACGTCCGGCATCTGTTTGACAATGTGTGGGAAGCACTTCAACAGGCATTTTTCCAGGTTAGTTCTATTATCACCACCACCGGTTATGCCACTACGGATTTTAACCAGTGGCCTGCGGTATCCAGAACGATTCTGGTACTGCTTACCTTCTGTGGTGCCTGTGCTGGCAGTACAGGCGGCGGAATCAAGATTTCCCGTCTTCTGCTTCTTGCAAAATCCGTCCGCAAGGAACTGCATCTTTATCTGCATCCCAATGCAGTAAAAAAGATCAAAATGGACGGAAAAGCGGTGTCTCACGAAGTTATGCGTGCCACCAATATTTATATGATCGTTTATCTGATGATCGTGGCTGCATCTATCTTTATCATCAGTTTTGATGAATTTGATCTTGTAACAAATTTCACAGCCGTAGTCACCACTTTAAACAATGTGGGTCCCGGTCTTTCCCTGATCGGTCCTACCGGAAACTTCGGGATCTTTTCTCCGCTGTCCAAGCTGGTCCTTTCTTTCGATATGCTGGCCGGCCGACTGGAGCTATTTCCGATCCTGATCCTTTTCCTTCGTGAAACCTGGAAGAAATTCTGATAAATATTCGTCATATTTTGCTATGTTTGTGGCATAAATTGTTCTTTTCACATTTATTTCAAATGTTAGACACACTTTCTTCACATTTTTACTGTATATTATAAGTCATAGAAGGTGATGAACTTTCTATAATATTTTTCTTTTTCATACGCGCCGGTACGAAAGTACCGGCCTCCTTCCATTTATGGAGTATTTTTTTCCACTCCCTCATAATCGAAATCCGGAATAAAGCTTTCTGAAGCAGTTTCTCCTTCCTGGATAAATCCATTCTGAATCCCCATATCCACAGCAGCATCCAGAACTTTTTCATACTCTCTTTTTGTAACTTTCCGGTTTAATTCCTTAAATTCCACAAATTTTCTCACCGGCGTATACTGATTCATAATACTGATATAAATATCTTCCCCATAGGTTTCATGAAGATACCTCAGAGCCTTTATGGAATTTCCTGTATGTCCCGGCAGGATCAGATGACGGACAATGGTTCCTTTCCGGATGTATCCATCCTCTCCAAACTCACATTTCCCGGTCTGACGCACCATCTCTCCAATTGCAGCCTTTGCAGCCTGCACATAATCCGGCGCATAAGAAAATTTCTGTGCAAGCTCCGGATCCAGATATTTCAGATCCGGAAGATAAATGTCCACATATCCTTCCAGAAGCTTCAGGGTTTCTGTTTTTTCATACCCGCTGGAATTATACACCACCGGAATATCCAGGCCCTTCCTCCGGGCCATATCCAGTGCCTCTATGATCTGCGGTACATAATGTGCACCTGTTACCAGATTGATGTTTGCAGCTCCTTTTTCCTTCAGTTCCAGAAAAATCTCTCCAAGCCGTTCCACACTTACAGCCCGTCCCCTGCTCCCGATGGCAATATCATGATTCTGGCAGAAACAGCAACGCAGTCCGCACCCGGAAAAGAACACTGCCCCGGAGCCTTTTGTTCCAGAAATGCATGGTTCCTCCCACATATGAAGCGCCGCTCTTGCCAGATAAATTCTCTCATCCATGCCACAGAAGCCTTTTTTCCCTGCACCCCGGTCTGCCAGGCATTCTCTTGGACAAAGAGCACAAGCTGACATAATTTCTTCCGTACAGTGCGCGCTCCCTGCCATACTGCTGATTTTATTTTCATTCTCCACTTTCACTTTTCTCCTGATCTTTCTTCCAATATCGTTATTTTCTGTTATCTAGTACTAGTTTAGCACATCACGTCTGCTGCCAACAAGGCTTTCTCTGTTTACACTATATCCTTAATATAGTACAATGGATTTCATGGAATCTTAAGAATTTACCCCTTTCGTCTTAATTTCCGGCTGCTATTCTAATAACATCAGGGAGGTACAAAAAAGTGGCTAACATACTTGTTTGCGATGACGACAAAGACATCGTGGAAGCTATCGAAATCTATCTTACGCAGGAAGGCTATCACATTCTGAAAGCCTATGACGGACAGGAAGCACTGGATATCCTGAACAGCGAAACTGTAGATCTGCTGATCATCGATGTGATGATGCCCCGTCTCGACGGAATCCGGGCAACGGTCAAGATCCGGGAAAGCAATCCTCTGCCCATCATCATCCTGTCCGCAAAATCTGAAGACACGGACAAAATCCTTGGCCTTAACATCGGTGCAGATGACTATATCACCAAACCTTTCAATCCTCTGGAGCTGATCGCCAGGGTAAAATCCCAGCTGCGCCGGTACACACAGCTTGGCTCCGCTGCACCGGCAGCATCAGAACACATCTACACAACCGGAGGTCTTACGGTAAACGATGACAAAAAAGAGGTGCTGGTAGATGGAGAAGCGGTACGGATGACGCCCATCGAATATAATATCCTGCTTCTTCTCATGAAAAATCCCGGACATGTTTTTTCCACCACGCAGATCTACGAGAGCATCTGGAATGAAGATGCTCTGGCCGCGGATAACACGGTAGCCGTCCACGTCCGTCACATTCGCGAAAAGATTGAGATCAACCCCAGGGATCCCCGCTATCTGAAAGTTGTCTGGGGCCTGGGTTATAAAATCGAAAAACTGAGCCGGTGAGCCAGCCGGCCATGAAGTATCTGTACTTCAGAAAGGGGTATTATGAATAAAAATAAACATACGGGAAAAAACCGTTCATTTATGCGCATTCCTGCTCTTGTCCTTGCCCTTATCCTGCCTCTGATCATGGTCTTTTCAGCGGCACTGGTGATCCAGGCAGGTATACAGATGGACTCTGCCGAGGATCTTAAAACAAAGGATTATTTCCAGACCTCTGCCTTTGCTGACAGCTTTTACTCAAAAGCTTCCACAATCCTGTCCGGAATCTCAGCCAAGGAAATCCTGGATAAAACAGACGAAGATGCATACATTGATCTCGGAGAGCTTTATAACGGAGATTCTCTCTCCTTCAAAAACACCTCCGGACTAGCCTATTCCTTCAATGATCTTAGGGAATGGAGCTCACAGACGATCCATTCCAATGATGACTGGATCGTCCTGGGCCTTACCACCCCGGAGGGTGAAACAAAATATATGTACTATTCCGATTTCAAAAAGGCTTTGGAAGACGGAACCCTGCAGCTAAATGCCAACTCCGGTGTCCTGAAATACGAGGGAATTTCCCAGAAAGACTGGACTGAGCGTATTCTTTCCTCTCTGAGCGCCGAATATGCAGACGGCGGCATCCAGTCACAGGAACCTCTGAAAAACATCACAGACAAAAACGGAAATGTGGTTTACACAGATGTGGCAAATATGCTCACTCCGATCCTTGAAATCCCCTGTGCACCGGAAGGTTACGACAGCCTCCTGGATTACATGAATTCCACCTCATCCAAAACCAGGAATTTCAAAGGGAACCTGACCGATGCCTTTGAGCAGCTGGATAATGCCCGGGATCTTTTTTCCAGCTGGACAGAAGCTGCTCAGACACTGGATGCGTACAACAGCGATAATTCCAATATCCATTATGCCTATACGGATAACACCTCACAGAAAATCTTCACAAATACAGATGCAGCCTATACTTCCGACCTGACTGATATTTCCGGTTTTTCAGACAAAAAGCCTTACGTGTTTCTAAGTGTCAACGAAGCTGCCACAGATGAGAAAAATGCCCGGAATGGTCTTATGAATCTGAACCTTTCCGCTGCTGCAAACTCTTCTGTAGGAAACTGGATCGATCTCCTTCGAAATTCCACATACGATGAAAACTGCAGTTTTCTTGCCTGGATCGATGATACCAGCCTTCCTGTACAGGATTCCATTAAAACTGACAGACAGCATTTCCTGACTTACCGTACTTTATTTATCCCGGCTGCTGTGATCACCGTGATCAGTTTTCTGCTCTTTATCATAGATTTTATCTGGCTTACTGTCCACACCGGACGAAGAAATTCCGATAGCGGTAACACAGACACGGCTCAACCAGAACTGAACTTTTTTGACAGGATCTATACGGAAGTAGCAGCCGGACTTGTGTGTATCCCGGCACTTGGTGTATTGACTGCAGGACTGAGCATGCAAGCTTCCACCTATAACCTTGTCTCCTCCCTGATCATCCTGGGTATCACGATTTTCCTGATCACGTGCCTGTTCTGGATCGGCTATTTAAGTCTGGTCCGCAGGATCAAAGCGCACACCCTGTGGAAAAACAGCCTGCTTCGCAAATGTCTGAAGCTTCCCCGTCTGTGTCTTTGCAAAGCCGGTAAACTGATCGATTTTTTCTCCAGGAATACCATCAGCAGAATCCGCATGGTAGTGGGACTTGGCGTATTTCTATTCCTTGAATTTTTCTTCAGTGCCCTGCTCGCGGCATCTGATGGATGGTTCCTGATGTTTTTGCTTCTATTCCTTCTGGATCTGGGTGCGCTTTTCTGCGTCTACAAAATTGCTCTTGGACGGGAACTCCTCCTTGATGGCCTGAAACGGATCACCGATGGAGAGCTCACTTACAAGATCCCGGAAAAGGAACTCCGTGGTGATCAGAAAGCAATGGCACAGTATATCAACCGCATTGGTGATGGGCTGGACGCTGCCGTGGAAAAAAGCCTCAAAGATGAGCGTATGAAAACCGAATTGATCACCAATGTCTCCCATGATCTGAAAACGCCACTGACTTCCATCATCAATTACATTGATCTGCTGAAAAGGCTGAACCTCAAAGATCCGGAAGCACTGAAATATCTTGAGATCCTGGACTCAAAGGCACATCGTCTGAAAAGTCTGACCGAAGATGTAGTGGAAGCTTCCAAAGCCAGTACCGGAAATCTTTCTCTGGAAATGACGGAACTGAACTTTGTGGAAATGCTTTACCAGGTGATGGGGGAATTCGAAGAACGGATGGAAAACAGACATCTGACCCTAATGACACATCTGCCTGATTCTCCTGCCATAATCTATGCCGATGGCAGACGGATGTGGCGTATCCTTGAAAATCTTTTCGGCAATATTCTGAAATATGCCATGGAGAATACAAGAGTCTATGCAGAAGTTCTTCTGGAAAAAGATCAAGTCATCTTTACCCTGAAAAATATTTCCGCACAGCCTCTGAACATTCCGGCTGAAGAACTGACCGAACGTTTCATCCGTGGCGATGTTGCCAGAAATACAGAAGGCAGCGGACTTGGATTATCCATCGCACAGAGCCTTACCCAGCTTCAAGGTGGCACCTTTAAACTTTATCTGGACGGTGACCTTTTCAAAGTCTGCTTAAGTTTTCCACAAAAGATCTCTCCCACAGCCTTATCCGCACCGGAAGATTCTCATTCCGAAGCACATTCTTAACCATTCATAAAAAACAGCAGCGGAAGCCCTGATGATATGATAAATCAGGAGCCAGGCTGCTGTTTTTCTCTTATTTTTGTTCTCTTTTACACTTTAATGGTGATCTCACGGTCTGTCCGGTTATATTTATAATACCGGACTCCGGCTGCATCCAGCATTTTTTTGGATGCGATCACCGACGGAGTATCTGCATATTTATCACAGTCGTATACGATAGTCCTGATCCCTGCCTGGATAATAGCCTTGGCACATTCGTTGCAGGGAAACAGGGACACATAAAGCTTGGCACCTTCCAGACTTCCTCCCCGGTAGTTCAGGATGGCATTGAGCTCACTGTGTGTCACATAAAGATATTTGGTATCCAGCGGATCTCCTTCTCTTCCCCAGGGAAACTCATCATCGGAGCATCCCTTTGGAAATCCATTGTACCCCATTGACAGGATCTTGTTATCTTCACTTACGATACAGGCACCAACCTGTGAATGCGGATCCTTGGAACGCATGCCGGAAAGCATGGCAACACCCATAAAATACTCATCCCAGGAAAGATATCCCTGTCGTTTCTGTCCTTTTTTATCCATACAGAATCCTCTTTTTCTATTGGTTTCTTACTGATCGATCAATCCTCGATCATGTTGATCCTTCTGATATGACGCTCATCCCCGGAAAATGGTGTATCCAGGAATGTATCCACGATCTTCAGAGCAAGTCCCGGTCCTACTACACGACCGCCCATGGCCAGAATGTTGGCATCGTTATGAAGTCTTGTTGCCTCTGCAGTAAAGCAATCTGTACAAAGTGCAGCACGGATTCCCTTGAATTTATTAGCAGTGATGGAAATTCCGATACCTGTTCCGCAGATCAGGATTCCTTTCTCACACTCACCGTCTACGATTGCCTGTGCTACTTTCTTTCCATAAACAGGATAGTCTACAGATTCCGGACCATTGCATCCAAAATCTTTGTACTCCAGTCCTCTCTCTTCCAGATGCTTCTTTACCTCCTGCATCAGCTCATAGCCGCCATGATCACATCCCAGTGCTATCATTTTCTTTCTCCTCCTCAACGTTGATAATTTTATGACCAGCCGCTTTCAGTAAGCGGTTCATGATCGCCTGTCCCATTCTTGGTGTAAAAAATGCCTCTGAATAAATGGCACTTACATTACAGCTGTCAAAATCACGCAGGACCTCGTACAGATGATGCGCGATCGTTTCTTCCTGCTCCCGGCTTCCGATACTCTTTACGATTCCATGTGAATATCGGCCTTTTGTTTCATCTGTTGCGATGATCCCCACCGTCAGTCCCTTCTCCTCAGCCTCTCCAGCTCTTTTTTCGATCTCCGCGATCACACCCTCTGTGGCCCCCTCCACAATGGCAAGATCTGCCTTTGGTGCATAATGACGGTATTTCATTCCCGGTGCTTTTGGATGGACTTTGCTGTCCGGTTTGATCAGCCCCTTATCCATCCTTACATCTCCAAGTGTTTCCCGGAGCATTTCCAGGGAAATATATCCCGGCCGCAGGACTACCGGTATGTCTTCTGTAAAATCTACGATCGTAGATTCCAGACCGATATTTACCTGTCCTCCATCAATGATCATATCAATGGCTTCTCCCAGATCCTCTGCCACATGTCCCGCTGTCGTAGGACTTGGTCTTCCGGAAGTATTGGCACTTGGCGCTGCCACATATCCGCCAGCCGCAAGGATCAGCTCCTGTGCGATAGGATCACTTGGAAAACGTACTGCCACACTGTCCAGTCCTCCGGTTGTTTCCTTTGGCACGATATCTGCCTTGGGAAGGATCATTGTCAGTGGACCCGGCCAGTATTTCTCAGCCAGTATTCTGGCTTTTTCAGGAACCTCCGTAACGATCTTATCCAGGTCACGGATATCTGCGATATGTACGATCAGCGGATTGTCCGAAGGTCTTCCCTTGGCTGCATAGATCTTCATCGATGCTTTCGGATCCAGGGCATTTCCTCCAAGGCCGTATACAGTCTCTGTGGGAAATGCCACAAGCCCGCCGTTTTTCAGAATCTCGCCACCTCTGGCAATTGCCTTTCTGTCTATATTCTCCGCTGTCATAACTGCTATTTCTGCTTTCATTTTACGCTCCATTTACTGTCTGATATAAATCCCCTGCTCTTCAATAAAATCTTCCAGATCCTGAAGGGCATCCTGTGCCCAGGTTTCGGATTTCTGAAAAGTCTCCGGGAAAAACATGTCTTTTACTATTTTTTTACCTGTTTCTGTTTTAAAGATCTTCTCTGCACTTTTCTTTATATGTTCTTTATCCAGTCCATCTTCAAAATAATTAACCAGAAAATCAGCTTCCACAAGGATCTGATAATCCAGCCCGTCAATATCCTTATAGGTATGATGATGTCCTACCAGATATTCCACTCTGCGGATCACCCTCTCCTGAAAGCCCAGTGCGGTAAGCATCTCTCTGGCAGCTGCCGGACCTTCTGCTTCCTGCGTCTTTCCATCAGAGCGTCCGTATTTTTCCATACCGACTTTGATCCCGATATCATGAACGAGAGCCGCAGCTTCCAGAACATGCATCGTATCTTCATCCAGACCCTCACTCTGGCCGATCAGCCTTGAAAGATCATGCACCTTCACAAAATGCTGGATATGCTTCGGATCCCCCTGATAATAATGGATCATTTCCATATAAAGTCTGTCGATTCTGTTCATAATATCCTCCTCTCTGCTGCCATCCTGCAACTGTCACTTTTTTCTGTATACTGCTCAGCAGAAATCTCCTGCTGAGCATATCCGTTAACAGATAGCTACATAATAGTTACATTATAGCGTTATTATGGAAAAAATGTCAATCCTGCTCCACTTTCACAATGTAGGTTCCTGACATATCATCTTCAAAGACAATGCTTCCCAGACTCTGAAGAACACGGTCATTAAGCTCTGTTCCGTATTTTTCTTTTTCCTGTCCTCCTACAAAGATATAGGAAATATCATAACGGCTGATCAGTTTTTTTACCGTCTCTGCATCTGTAGATGTATAAATAGTCTGGATGTCCGCACTTTTTTCATTGAGGTCAGGTACATTATTTCTCCAGAGCCATTCATGCACATACCATCCCAGTACGGTCGGAAGCCCCGTAGATGCAGAAACTCTCTCATATCCGGTATAGCTGTCCCCGTTAGCCTCGAGCACCACAGGAGAGCCCTTGATATTCTGCTTCAGCCAGCGGATCGCCGACGCATCCTGAGGAAAATCCTGCTCAAGAAATGTAGTTGCATCCAGTCCTTGATACTCCGAAACCTTCCAGACATCCCCAAACCAGGAATGCACGGCATTTCCGAAATAGCCCACGGTCCAGAGCAGTACAAAAAGCCCCACACCTGAAAGGATCCGGATGATCTTCTGTCTGGATATCACCAGCATACGATAAATCCCATATCCCATTGTCATTCCGAAAAGTATATATGCCTGATACGTCAGCTTGAACATAGTATTGGCTCTGGCATTTCCATTTTCATAAATATCCCGCACATATACAAGCTCCGGGATCAAAACCAGTCCGATAGCACATAAGCCCATGATCACTGCAAAAAGATCCGGAACTGTGATCGCCTCCAGCAGCCTGTAAAGACTTTTATGCTTCAGTCCCTTCATTTTTTCTGTGATAACAGACAGGATCAGCAAAACAGTAAGGAGCACCGGAAGTCCCCAGAGGATCAGAAGCTGATACCACAGTGAATGATGCTGTGCCAGTGCCACCCCCTGTACCATCGTATCAAATTTCAATGTAAAGGGCAGGATCACCAGATAAGAGAGACCTATGATCTCCACTGCCTGTACGATCGTCACTGCCAGGATCCTGATTATCTTTCCCTCAAATCGTATGATATTTGCGATCAGGACAACTCCACCGGTCACTACAAAATAGATCACAAAATCCCAGTAATTGGTCCACTGGAACATGCCAAGAAAAACGGACGCCAAAAGGATATGCGGCATCAGAAGCTGTCTCAGCCAGAAAACACTGCGTTCCTGTTTTTCAGGCTCAGGCCCTCTTTTTCGGATCATTTTCAGCCATGCATAGAGCATTCCCACCAGAAATGTCACAAACATCACATTTACCACATGGGCATGAAGATCTCCCAGAACAAAGGAATAGCATGGGAATTCATGTATGGTCTTATCACTGTCATTCACCGGATTATACCCTATGTAACGAGTTGCATCCGGGAACCAGTAGCTGGCTGTTTCTGCCACTCCCTGTATCTTCCGGATCAGCGGCAGTACACAACGGTAGACGATATAATGTACATTTCCCGCGATAGATACTGCAATACCTGCAGTAACTCCTGCTAGTGAAGGAATATATTTCTTCTTTCCATCCAGTCGTCCATACAGCCTGTCCTTCGTCATCTGACGGACCAGGGAAAACGGATACACAAAGGCAAACGCTGCCACAAAGGTACGCATCAGATTATAAGTCACTTCCACTCTGCTTCCTGTAAGCTTCGTAAGAAATACTGCAAAATACTGCCCGCCATAGTAATAATTGATGGTTCCCTGTGAATACCAGAGATCACGTGCAGGAAGAGTTTTGCTCCGCATCATGGCCTCCATGAAGCCATAATCCATAAATTTCTCTGTTCCATATGCCTGCGGCCGGAATCCTGCCAGATAAGTCCACAGCAGAAAGATCCCAAAGAACAGAAGCTCCTCCCGAAAGATCAACTGCATCTTTCCTGACGGATAACATTCAATGCCATGCTTCAGCTGAACATGAAAAAGTACAGCACATAAAATGCCAACAGCCACAGATACTCCTACACACACTGCTGCTGTAAAAGAAAGGATTTCCACCGCTACCAGAAGCCAGGTGAGAAATCCGGTAACCGCAATGGCAAGTACCTTTGAAAAAAGCCAGCCCCGGTCTTCAAAACCACCAAAAAGCCTTCCTGTGACCGGCATTGCCACCATTCCCATAAACAGCGCAAGCAGCCACCAGGTCCAGAATGTCCATACATCTCCTCCCAGGAGATACGCAGAAAGTACTGTCAGGAGCACTGCTGCAGTCAGCTCCGGAAATAATTCTCTGATCTTTTTTTTCATCCTTCTGTCCCTCCTGTATCAGATCCTGCCCCGCAGACGGATAAAGTCCGCAAATGCCTGTCTTCCGATCTTTATGATCCGTTTCATGTTGATAGAGTTTTTTCCGGCCTGTCTCGGTCGGAATGTGATGGGGATATATTCCACATAAAGATGATGTTTTTCATAGATCACGGTCATCAGCACATTGGAAAGGAAAAATCCGCTTGGGATACGCTTCAGTACTTTGGCGAGCTGTTTTCCATCCATCAGCCGATATGGCGTATTTGCATCTTTTACCCAGGTTCCAAAAATAAGGAAAAGCACAAGTCGCAATACTCTTGTCACAAAAACCCTGGAAAGCCCGTCCTCTCTTTTCTGCCGGTAGCCGATAAGAAGCCCACACTTTTGACGTTTTTCCCAGAACTGCCAGAATTCCTCCGGAAGTGTCTGACCGTCTGAATCCGTCTGAAAAATATAATCGGCACCTTTTTCTACTGCGTAACGATATCCCCGAAGGATTGTTCCTCCATGTCCTTCATTCGGTTTATCGATTCCTATAAGACGGTCATAATTTTTCTGATAATTCTGTATTTTTTTGTAGGTAGCATCTTTGCTGCCATCATTCAGGATCACCAGGCGGCTGTCCCCGCCGATCCTCTCCACTACCGGATACCATTGCTCGATCACGGTCCCGATATTTTTTTCTTCATTATATGCCGGCATAATGATATATAAGCTGTCATGTTTCATAGATTCTTATTCTCCCATCCTCTGAGGTATACACCAGTGGATATGTCTCCCTGATGATATCCTCACGACATTCCTGCTGTTCAAATTCCATATCCTCCTCAAACAGGATATATGTGATCTTTTCCTGTTTTACGGCAGCTTTCAGTAGCTCCGGATCATCCGTGGTATATATGAGCACTGCCTGGCCGGCACGATAGCCCGTATCGTACCCTGCAGACCATGCATAATAAGGCCATCCGCAATACAGCATGGCACCGGACATGGTAACCTCGTTCATGGTATATTCCGGTGTCAGCAGAAGATCATTTTTCTTAAGATTTGCACTGAGCCAGTCCGTCAGGCTGCTTTCCATATTTACAGTCATCCTGTGTGCAGAATCGTTGTCTCTTAAGATGATCACGTAATCATAGATCCCCGTTGCACTAAGACAGATACAAAGGACCGCTGCCGCTGCGCGACCGGCCCATTTCTTCCAGCTGTTTTTCCCTGCAAGGAAAACACATCTTACGATCCATCCCCAGAAAACTGTCACAAAGGCATAGGAAATCATCACATATTTATGATTGACATTGATGTCCGGAGTCAGAGATACCAGAAATGCAAATGCCATTGGAAGCAAACAGCCCATCAGCACTGCCCGCTGACCTCTCTTCAGAAATACTGCTGCCACGATCATTCCCACAAAGAAAAATCCACTGATCTCCACCAGATACCAGAGTACACCGGAAATGCTTTTATTGTCTGCCAGAAAGCCCCAATAAAAGGATGGACTCATAACACTTCCCGACACAAAGATCTTCGACTGCAGTTCCGAAAAAAGCACTGCCAGTCCGGCACAGATCACATAATCCAGCTTACCGTCAGAAAACACTGCCAGTCCGGCAAGGATCAGAAGGCCGCCGATCAGCGCAGCTCCGTTCCAGAAGGCAGTTAATCCCAGAAACAGTCCCAGAAGGATCGCCGTATCCACATTTCTGCAGATCCAGGCTTTTTTTGTAAAAAAACGGTTACGGACCCACAAAAATCCCTGCTCCTTGTGACTGCATCCGGCTTCCACCCAATCCATAAAGGTCCATACCGCTACAGCTGCCATCAGAAGGCCGAAAGCCAGATGACGCTGGTTCAGATATACATTGAAATTCCATAATCCCCAGTTTTCATTGGTAGTATAACCGATAAACGCCGTATTTTCTTCCAGAGTCCGTACAAGGTCCCCCGCCTGAAGATGTTCCCACAGATAACGCCAGAACGCTATTCCGCTGCGGAAAAAAAAGAAAACAATGGCAGCTGCCCCTGCCCAGAAGCTTTTGAACATCCGGTAGCTGATCCCGTAAAGCACCATAAGAAATCCCGCCAGAGACAGGATGCTTACCAGATTATATCCCAGATCAAGACGAAGGCCCAGATACTCCAGATTTCCCACAAGGAACTGGAACATAAAATGATATTTCACATCCTGCCCGCCATAATGCGGATACTGGGTAGGAAAATTATTTCCCCTTGAAAAAGATCGCATCATTGCCGTGTGGGGTGCATAATCTCCGTATACCGAAAAGCCGGAGTACAGAATGCCGTCTTTCATATGGAAAACGTAAAACATCATCCAGGTCACAAAAACCGTCAAAATGCCAAAAAGCAGAAGCTCTTTTTTCAGGATCCATTTTCTGCTGATCATCCGTTCGGATATCACAAACATTTTTTGCTGTTTTTTCTTTTTCCACCGAAAGATTCCCGAAAGCAACAGGATATCTACCAGAAATACGATCAGATTTCCATAAAAAAGAGGATGCTCTACCCCCGCGCATATGCTGAACATCCAGGAAAGAATATAGACTGCCCAGGTCAGCATCAGGATTCCCATCCCAAACGCTGCCGGCAGGACCACCCATATCCTGTTTCCTCTTTCAGTTGTTTGACGCGGAAACAGACATCCTGCCATTTCCATTCCTGTTAACATACATAATATAAGATAAATGATTCCAAGCATAGGATTCTCCTTAATTCACGTAAAGTATAGCAGAATCACCTTCCTATGAAAAGGCTATTCACATTTTTTTCAATTATTTTCGTTTTCCTTCTGTTTTTTCAGATATGTAACGATTCCATCAGCCACAGCCTCTGCTACCTTTCTCTGATACTTCTCTGTCTGAAGCAGGGCGGCTTCCTCCGGATTTGTAAGAAATCCACATTCTACGATATTGATCACACCCGGACTTCTCTTCAGAAGATAATAGGTTCTGTTTCCTTTTGCCACCCGCGGCCGTGCAATGGAAAGCTTCCGGTTCATGTTTTCCTGGATCGCAAGTGCCAGTTCTTTTCCGCCTTCCGAATCCTCATAATAAAATACCTGCGGGCCTTTTACTCCGGGATCACTGTAGCTGTTCTGATGGATACTCACAGAAAGCACCGGTTCATATTTCCGGATCTGTTCAATACGATTCTGCAGATCCTGTGCTTTCATATTTTTTGTACCATTTTCATAAAGACCTTTATCTTCTTCCCGGGTCATTACTACGGCAAGGCCTTTTTTTTCCAGGATCGTTTTTAGCTTCATGGCAATATCCAGATTGATTCCTTTTTCCTTCAGTCCACCGATTCCCACCATTCCGGAATCCACACCGCCATGACCGGCATCCACCAGGATCACCTGATCTGCTTTTATATTTCCGGATACATCTATAAGTCTGCCTGCAGTTTCTGCCGCTTCCCATGACAGAATATAAAAACAGACCAGCATAAGAACTGCCATTGCCAATTCTATGAAATGTTTTTTCAACGCAAAACACCCCCGGCATATTTATTTTAATATATGTTGCCGGGAGTGTTTTTAGCATTGTGAAGATCACAATGTTTTCTTCTGTTTATGACAGGTTTTCTGTGATCACGCTCCAGATCCCGCTGTTCTCGAATCCAAGCTTCCACTCTGCCACACCTGCCAGTTTGTATTTTTTGATCAGTTTAACCTTTTCCGCAATAGACTTAGAGTCCTCCAGCCAGATCTGGTATGTGGCACCTTCCCCTTCATAGGTTCCATAATTCTGACTTGTCTTCTTGTCCCAGTATGTTTCTGCTCCGTTATCACTGATCGTCTGCTGTGCCTGATCCATACCGATGGCCTCACTTGTCAGTGCACCGCCATCTGTAGTCTTCCAGAGCCTTGTGTAGAACGGAATCGCAAGAATCGTCCGTTGAGCCGCTACTTCTGAAAGCGTATCCTTAACCCCCTGTTCTACCCATGGCAGAGATGCCACAGAACCGGCATCGGAGCCTACGTAATGCTCATCATAGCCCATAATGATCACATAATCCACAACCTTGCCCTGCTCCGCACGGTCATAATGACTGGTAAAATCTTCCGGAACCGGATTATCTACAGACAGTACCAAATTATTGGCGTGACACTGGATAGAAAGCTCTCTTAAAAACTGAAGGAAATGGATTCCTACTCCTTCGCTCAAAGATTCAAAATCAACATTGATTCCATCCATTCCTACTTTCAGTGCATAAGTGATCAGCCGATTCTCCAGATTCTGCCTTGAACTGGTTTTTGAAAGAACTTCTTTGGTATTCATGTTCTCATTAAAATTATCCACCAATCCCCATACCTTCAGTCCTTTTTCATGTGCCTGCATCACATACTCCCCAGATGCAAGACTTGAAATATTTCCGGAGTTATCTGTTACAGAAAACCAGGTTGGAGAGATCACATTCACGCCTGTCATATTCTGTACCGCATCTGCGAAATAGCTGTTTGCATCTGTGCTGGTAACCTGGTGCCATGCCAGGTTCACCGGTTCATCCATGGTAAGATATGTATAGGACTCTGTTTTAAAATCCCTTTCATAATCCGTTGTATCCACAGCACTTACTTTTTTCTTCTGAATATAACCGATGTAACCGTCATCGGTTGCCACCTGATCCCAGTCCTCTCCTTCATTCATCAGCCGGAGAACTGTATTCTTCGCCAGTTTGGAAAGGATCGGCGCCTTGATCCCGCCCCGGTAACGGATCACGGTATCTTTCTTCGTGGTCACGGTCTCCACATTGGTAAATTTGTATTGTATCGCAATCCTTGCAGGATCCTGCTCTATATAAGAATCGATATCTGTATACTTTTTTACATAATCCAGTTTCAGATAAACCGTGTCATCCTTCAGCCACACGTTTCCGTCTGCCTTATCTGAAGCCGGTTCCTCTGTGAGACTGGATGGTGTTGCATACAGTATCTTCTTGTTTTCGCTATCCCAGTAATATCTCTGATTCAAATATCCGTTCACTACATCCAGCGGAAGATATACATCTTCTCCTGAGATAAGTGCCTTCTCTTCCAGTTTCTCAGTTCCAAGTATCAACGCAGCCTCACCGTCTGCATTCTGGCCGTAGTATTCTGTCAGATCCATTTGTTTCCTGCTTGGTATAAGCTTATTGATCCCGTAAACAGTCCCTCCGGCAAGAGCGACCAGAACGATCAGCAGACCTACCACAAGGACCGGTATGTGTTTTTTTATCATGTTTTTTTCCTTTCGGTATAAAATGTCATAATTTGCTTTATTATAACATATCTTGTCTACATTTCGTTATAAAAATCGACTTTTAATAATTTTTCACAATTTCTTTAGAATTTCGGTTCCCCGCATGGTATGCATGAGTGCAGGGGATGATCGTTATCCGGGGAACCGTTTTTTCTTATGTACGGTCATTCTTTGCGAATAAGATCAAAGCTTACACAGGCGATATGGCCGTCTTCATCTTCCGTATAATCCCGCATATAGACCCCGTTTTCCGCAATCTGACAGGCTTTTGCGATTTTTTTCGGAGTGCTTGGTGCTCCATTGAGATAAAGAGAAACTCCGTTCTCACGATAAAGCTCCAGTTCCCTTCGAAGGGGTTTTGCGGATTTCTTTTTTTCCTGTGATATATTTGGCGTATCCCGACCTCCTTTCCTGGTTAGATTTTCAGAAAACACCAGCAATGGTTCTCGAAAAGCTGCACCTTCCCTGTTAGGATGATACTTGTAATAAAATATAAATAATAAAATGGGGGGAAATTTCTCTGTGTACCGACAGACTCGCCGATGAATTTCACACAGAATCCTTATCTTCAGAAAAATATGACTTTAAGTTATCGTTACTGTCTTCTTGCTTCCGGGAGGAGACAGCTTTTCTGCTTTTCATTATACCTGATTTCCCTTCAGATGCAAGTCTTTTATAAAAGAATCAGAAATTTTCTTTTTTCTCCGGTTTCTACATCTTTACATCTTGTGTATAACTGTTATATAATACAGTATGTAAAAGATTAAATTTATTTACCTATAGGATGTGATCATATGAAAATAGAAAAAATCAATGAAAATCAGATCCGCTGTACCCTGACGAAAGAAGATCTGGACAGTCATCAGATCCGTATCAGCGAACTTGCATACGGTACCGAAAAAGCCAAACGTCTCTTTCGTGATATGATGCAGCAGGCACAGATACAATTTGGTTTTGAAGCAGATAATATTCCTCTGATGATTGAGGCTATTCCTGTCAATGCCGAAAGTATTATCCTCATTATCACTAAAGTGGAAGATCCTGAAGAACTGGATACACGTTTTTCCAAATTTGCACCCTTCAAGGGCAACAAACCTTCCGATACCGTAGAGATCGATGGCGCTGACAATATCATCGATATCTTCCAGAAGCTCTGTGAATCCAAGCTTAAGGATCTTTCACAGAAACCGGAAGAAAAAAGGGCGGAAACTTCCGCCTCTCAGGCAACAGAAACTCCGGATGCATCACAGCAGCCGGCTGAGAGTTCTGTAAAGCTTATACGCCTGTACTCTTTCCCGGGGCTGGATGATGTTATTGCCGCATCTCATGGTATGAATGGTTTCTTTACCGGTGATAATACTCTCTATCGTGAAGGAGAAGACGGTGTCTATCAGCTGGTACTTCATCAGTCAGACTGTACACCAGAAGAATTTAACAAGGTCTGCAATATCCTTTCCGAGTATGGCATCGGCCGTGCATTCACACCAGCCGGTGAAGCCTACCTCAGAGAGCACTGTGCACTGATCGCTGATCATGCACTTCAGAAGCTTCTGAATATCTGACAAACCAAATATCCTACAGACAAACAAACCGCTGTCGGAATGCGATCCATATGATCTGCATTTCCCGACAGCGGTCCTTTTGTTTCAGCAAAAAAACTTCTGTTTATTACTCACCAAGAAAATCATTGATCTGAGCTACGAGGACATCTGCGTCCAAGCCATGGACCATTGCTGCTTCTTCCAGAGATTCCATCTGTGAAGACGGGCAGCCAAGACAATGCATTCCTGCTCTCATCAGGATCGGTGCGATATTCGGGTCTACAGTGAGCAGTTCTCCGATCAGCATGCTCTTTGTAACTTTTGCCATGATTGTATTCTCCTTTACTGTTTTATCGAAATATTTTCATTCCGTTCTGCTATTATAATACGAATCCGGAATGGAATCAACGGGTTACGAATTTTCAGTTTTGTTTATAAATTTATACTTGTATTCTTTATGCAGATATATTAGAATGGGAATAGAATCCCTGGTAGGGGATACATATAATACACAATTTAAAAGGAGGATATCAATTATGGCATATGTAATTTCTGACGAGTGCGTTAGCTGTGGAACATGTGAGGGTGAGTGCCCGAACGAGGCTATTTCTCAGGGAGACGAGCATTATGTAATCGACGCAGACGCTTGTGTTGACTGCGGAACATGCGCTGAGGCCTGTCCAGTTGGTGCTATCTCTGCTGAGTAATGCATCATTAGCTTGATAAGCTGCTATAATGAATGAGGCTGCCGGTTTACCGGCAGCCTTTTCTGTTTTTTTTATTCTTTTTTCCCTCACAGGAAGCTGCCGCTTCTCTTCTTGCCTGCTGCTGCCTGCGGATCGCTTCATCCAGAGAACGACACCGGTACTCTCCTTCTTTCTTTCTCTGCATTTCCTCACGGATCAGGCGTTCCATGATTTCCTGAAACTCCAGTATCTTATCGTTATCTGCTCCACACTTCTCTGTATTCCCGGATTCCGTTTTTTCCATGAACTCCTTTTCAGATCCCGTTTTTTTCATTGGAATATCTTCAAGCTCAACAGCTTCTCCATCCAGGATCCTGATACCAGATTCTGAAAAATCCGGTGTATCTGCCTTTCTTGCCTCCGGTGGGATCAGTGTACGGATTGCTTTCAACTGAAGTCCTTTACTTTTCAGCTCATTTATTTTAAGAAAAAGCTGGATATCAAACGGTGTATAATAGCGATGTCCCAGTTCATTGCGTCCGATCCGAAGCTCCAGTTCTTCCTCCCAGTAACGCAGGACATAAGATTTCACTCCGGTCAGTGTTACGGCCTGTCTGACTGTATATCTTTTTTCCATTGTGAACGCCCCCTTATATAGAGATTCACTGCTGCTGTCTACAGTATAACCCCTGAGATCAGGAAATAGCAAGAATAATCGGTTGACATAATTTTACCAAATATGACTCTTTGCCTATATCCATAGCATCCCGAACTCCACGATCACACAGACAAAAATACAAAAGGCCATCAGGATAACTATGAGCTTTCATCCTGACAGCCTTTCATTTACCGTCTGCACGGCTCTATTTTTTCATATTTACAAACTGGGTATATCTCGGCAGCCATACCAGCTCCACAGTTCCGATCGGGCCGTTTCTCTGCTTGGCTATGATAATTTCCGCAATGTCTTTCTTCTCGGTATCTTTGTGATAATAATCATCTCGATAGATAAACATGACCACATCCGCATCCTGCTCAATAGCTCCGGACTCTCGAAGATCCGAGAGCATCGGCCTGTGATCCGGTCTCTGTTCCACTGCACGGCTAAGCTGTGATAACGCAATTACCGGTACATCGATCTCTCTTGCCAACGCTTTCAGCGATCGTGAAATATCTGAAATTTCCTGCTGTCTGGAATCCGATTTTCCACTTCCGCTCATCAGCTGAAGATAATCGATCATGATGATCCCCAGATTATGCTCAAGCTTATATTTTCTGCATTTGGAACGAAGCTCCGCAATGGAAATTCCAGGTGTATCATCAATAATAAGATTGGAGCCACCGATAATATCCGCTCCTTCTACCAGCTTCGTCCAGTCCTCATCTTTCAGATTTCCGGTACGGAGATTCTGGGAATCCACGTGAGATTCCATAGCAAGAAGACGGTTTACCAGCTGCTCCTTGGACATCTCCAGACTGAAAATAGCCACGGTCACATCTTTACGAAACGCCATATACTGGGCAATATTCAATACAAAGGCAGTTTTTCCCATGGAAGGTCGAGCTGCGATCAGTACAAGATCGGATGCGTGCATACCGGAAGTCTTATAATCCAGATCCACAAATCCGGTCGGGATCCCGGTAACGGAGCCCTTCAGCTTGGAAGCCTTCTCAATATTGCTGACTGCATTCAACACAACCTGCTGGATCGGCACATAATCGCTGCCATTTGTTCTCTGCAAAATATTAAACAGCTTTTTCTCGGATTCCTCAAGTATGGTTTCCGTACTGTCCTTTTCCAGATAACAGGCATTGGCAACTTCTTCCGTAGTCCGTATCAGCCGACGGAGAACTGCCTTTTCGCTTACGATATTGGCATAGTATTTCACATTGGCTGATGTAGGAACTGCTGCGATCAGATCACGGACATATTCCATACTGCTGATGTCCGGCGGAAGCTCTTTCTCCTTGAGACGATTCTGCAGAGTGATCAGATCTACCGGCTGTCCTTCATTACAGAGCTCCACCATGGCATCAAAAATGATGCCGTATTGTTTTTGATAAAAATCATCACTGGTCAGGATCTCGGAAGCCACCAGGATCGCATCACGATCCAGGATCATGGATCCGATCACTGACTGCTCTGCCTCAATACTGTGAGGCAGAATCCTCTTGATCAGTGCTTCTTCCATTGATTACGCCTCTTTTACCCAGACTTTGAGACTTCCGGTTACCTTCGGATGAAGTCGTACCGGAACATTGGTAACACCCAGGTTACGGATCGGATTCTCCAGCTGGAGCTTTTTCTTATCGATATCAAGATTCAGCTGTTTTTTGGCTGCCTCTGAGATTTCTTTTGAGGATACAGAACCGAATGTTCTTCCGCCTTCACCTACCTTCAGAGTAAGGATAACCTCCTTTGTGGAAAGCTCCTCTGCAAATGCCTTGGCAGCGTCCAGGTTTTCCTGTGCAACCTTTTCTTCATTTGCCTTACGGAGTTTCAGGTCATTGAGATTCTTGGATGTAGCTTCAACACCAAGCTTTTTTGGCAGGATCATGTTTCTTGCATATCCGTCACTTACATTTACGATCTGTCCCTTTTTACCCAGGGATTTAACATCTTCCAGAAGAATTACTTTCATTTCTATTTGTCCCCTTCCTGATATAACTGGTCTATAATTTCTTTCAGCATTCTTTCGGTCTCATCCATGGTGTCTTTCACCTGTGCACCGGCAATATTCAGATGTCCGCCGCCGCCCATCCGTTCCATCATGACCTGTACATTCACTTCATCAATGGCTCTGGCACTGATGTAAACCTCATTATTATAGCTGGTAAGAACAAAAGATGCCTTGACTCCTGCGATATTGAGCAGCTCATTGGCCGCCTGTGCTCCTACAACGGTAGGACTTTCCAGACCTTCACTCGGACATCTTGCAATGGCAAAATAATCTCTGTAGATCTCCGCAGTACGAACTGCCTCCGCTCTCGCCTTATAGGAATCAATATTATCCCGGAGCATCTTACGTACACGTGTCACATCTGCTCCGCATCTGCGCAGGAATGCTGCTGCCTCAAAGGTACGCACACCCGCTCTTGTTGTAAAGTTGTTGGTATCGATCATGATACCCGCATAAATACAGTCCGCCTCAATACTTCGAAGCTTCAGCCCGTCTGCAAAATACTGCAGGATCTCTGCGATCATCTCGCAGCTTGAGGATGCATATGGCTCCACATAGGACAGAACTGCATTCTGAATCACCTCGCTGCCGCGGCGGTGATGATCCAATACCACAATGGTCTTTGTCATATAGAGAAGATCCTGGCATTCGGTATAGCTTGGCTTGTTGGTATCCACCACAATTACTACCGTATTGTTATCCACCAGTTCTTTGGCCTGATTACTGTCCACAAACATGGACGGCTCATAATCCGGATTCTCCATAAATCCACTCATCAGCGGCCGAATGGATGTGGTCGGATCATTGATCACAATATGCACCGGCTTACCAAGAGTCTTACCGGCACGGTAAATACCGATCCCAGCTCCCAGAGCATCCACATCTGTGATCTTGTGTCCCATAACCACCACTCGATCCTTGGTGCTCATAAATTCCTTCAGAGCCTGAGCCTTCACTCGTGCCTTCACTCGGGTTGATTTCTCCATCTGCTGTGCCTTGCCGCCAATGTAGGTAATATTATTTTCATTTTTGATCACTACCTGATCACCGCCACGGCCCAGTGCCATCTCAATGGCAATTCTGGCATATTCGTAATTCTGGATATACGTAGAAGCATTCAGACCGATTCCGATACTTAATGTCACAGCCATTTCATTTCCGATGTTAACCGTCTTAACCTCATCCAGGATATGAAAACGCTGTTCCTTCAGTGTTTCCAGTGAACTCTGGCGCATGATCAGAAGATATTTATCTTTCTCCAGTTTCTTCACAAGGCCGTCAAAGTTGGAAAAATACTTGGTGATCTTTCGGTCGATCAGTGCGATAAGCAGAGATCTTCTCACATCCTCCACGCTCTCCAGTGCTTCTTCATAATTATCCAGATAAGCCAGTGCTACAACAAGCTTGTTATCCTCATTTTTCTGGATGTATTCCTTAAGTTCTGTTTCATCATAAAGATACATGGCGATCAGACTGACATTCTGGGACATATTCTCCAAAATATCCGCATGGCTGACTACTTCACCCATAGTCACCCGCTGCATGGAAACCCGATAGATCCGATCCCCGAAATGTATACTCATCTCAGAAATTTCCGGTTCATCGGCTACAGGAAGCTTGTCCGAAGTAATATCCGGGAAAACTGTGCTGATATTTTTTTTATAAAACTGATCTCTCCCCGTGATCTCTGAAAAAATACGGTTGGACCAGATCATGCGGCCTTCCATATCCATAATGACATAAGGAAGCGCCAGTTCTTCCAGCATCCGCTTTTCTACCACATCATACTGATTGGCAAATGCGATCATATCATTGATGATCAGCGGTTTGTGATATCGAAAAAGCTGTACTGCGATAAAAATATAGATCACAGTACCTACAGACACCAGAATTCCGGCCTTTACACTTACAATAAACACCAGCAGGTCCAGCAGCACGACCAGGACCGAAAGGTACAGCGGCCAGCGCATGAAGTGTTTCATAGGCCCCTTGAATTTAACTTTGTTGTTCATTGCTTTTTCCTGTTCTTAATGTAATTTAACCCACAAGTTATTTAACATTATACCAGATTCCTTATTATAATTCCATAGCAATGATAAAATCTGTTTTGCTCATAAAAAAAACAGGGCCGCTGCCTCCAGATGACTACTCATCTGTTTCGCAACGACCCCGTATAAGATCAGAATTAGTCCTGAACGTATGGCATCAGGGACATATGACGTGCTCTCTTAACAGCAACTGTCAGTGCTCTCTGATGTTTCGCACAGTTACCTGTAATTCTTCTCGGGAGAATTTTACCTCTCTCGGAAACATACTTTCTTAACTTTGCTACATCCTTGTAATCGATCTCGTTATTCTCTTTACCGCAGAATACACAAACTTTTTTTCTTCTGCGTCCGCCTCTTCTCTTCATCGGAGAATCTGGTCTCTCGCCTCTATTGTAAGCCATGATTGTTTCCTCCTATCTTATTCGTCTCATCTGTCTTGATCAGATGTTCTAATTGAACGGCAGCTCCTCATCAATTCCATCTGGAATGTTCATGAAGCCGTCGGCGCTTGCTGCGCTCGGACTCGGCATAGACGTTGCAGGTGCTGCCTCTGTTCTCGGATGAGCTGCTGCATAGCTGTCGCTTGATGCTTTGCTCTCAGCAAATTCCTGATCCTCAACAACAACCTCTGTCGTATAAACCTTCTGTCCCTCACGGTTCGTATAGCTTCCTGTCTGGATACGTCCCGTAACTGCAATTTTCAGTCCCTGTCTGAAATACTTTTCTGCAAATTCTGCTGTACGTCCGAAAGAAACACAGCTGATAAAATCAGCACTTGCCTCTCCGTCACGACGGAATCTGCGATCAACTGCCAGCGTATATCTGGCGATTGCCAGGGCATTTTCGCCTGCGGAATATCTTACCTCAGGATCTCTTGTCAAGCGTCCCATTAATATTACTTTGTTCATCGTTCTACCTCTCTTATGATTTCACTTAACTGAACAGGTTCTTAATGGTGTTTTCGAAAAATCCGCTGCAAAAATTATGCCTCTTTCTTGACAACCAGGTATCTTAATACATTGTCCATGATGCGGACATGTCTCTCGATCTCCGCCGGGCACTGAGAATCTGCTTCAAACTGAATAAAATAGTAGAAGCCTTCATGCATTTTCTGAATCTCGTAAGCTAATTTCTTCTTACCCCATTCTTCAACTTCTGTGATCACGCCGTTGTAACGTGTGATGTAGCCTTTTGCTTTCTCAACTACAGCGTCACGTGCTTCGTCCTCAAGCTTAGCGCTCACAACTAATGCTAACTCGTACTTGTTCATGCTTGTCTTAACCTCCTTATGGTCTTTTGGCCCTTTGCCTGTCAAAGAGCAAGGATATGAAATATATCACGATTGTTGATTCTAGCACATCTCTCCCGTGATGTAAAGCATAAATTTAATTTTTTTCAATTTTTTTCAAATCTCGTGTATTTTTCTCAACCAGCTTACGTGCCACCATGATCTGATGTCCGCAGCCCTTGCATTTCAGGCGGAAATCCGCTCCTACGCGAAGGATCTCCCATTCTTTACTGCCACAGGGATGAGCCTTCTTCAGTGTGACAATATCTCCAACTTCATAATTTAATCCCATTTGATACTCCTCATTTTTATTTTGCAGATCATCCCAGGTTCCCATATTTTCAGACTCTTATCTGAGAAAACACCTGCCCGATCGGTTCTTTAATAAGAAGATCCGCATATTTATCCCTCGGTGTCGGTGCCTTGTTGATCACCACCAGATGATTTCCCCTGAAATAATCGATCAGGCCTGCTGCCGGATATACCGCCAGAGAAGTTCCCCCAATGATCAGCACCTCCGCCTCTGAGATCACTCTTACTGATTCCTGGATCGTATAGTCATCCAGCCCTTCCTCATAAAGGACCACATCCGGCTTGATCATGCCGCCGCAGCTGCACCGCGGAACACCTTTCGATTCCTTCATATATTTAAAATCATAGAATTTCCCGCATTTCATACAATGATTTCGGTAAACGCTTCCGTGAAGCTCCAGGACCTTTTTACTTCCTGCCATCTGGTGAAGATTATCGATATTCTGAGTGATCACAGCCTTCAGCTTTCCTGTTTGCTCCATCTCCGCCAGCTTAAGATGTGCCGCATTCGGTTTTGCAGTATCACAAAGCATCTTATCTCTGTAAAATTTAAAGAATTCCTCAGGTTTTCGCATAAAAAATGTATGGCTTAAGATCGTCTCCGGCGGGTAATCATATTTCTGGTTATACAGTCCGTCCTGGCTTCGAAAATCCGGGATCCCGCTTTCTGTTGAAACACCTGCGCCGCCGAAAAATACAATATTTCTGCTCTCATCAATGATCTTTTGTAATTTTTCTATCTCATTTCCCATATCATTTCCTCCCAAACTTATCCGCAAAAGCTCTACTGTGGGTTCACCGCATTCACTCTTTTTCCCTGTACCACAAAACGTGTTGCCTGATTGCCGGTACAGGTTGATAATGTAACGATCTTATCCTTCACATTGGCTTCACTTGCAGTGGCATCTGTTCTGATCTCCGAATTCTGGAACATTTTTTTCTCATATTCCAGAAACTCTTTGCCAGGTCCTTTAAATAAGGTATACGTATCGCTGTTTACAGAAGTCGTATACGCTGCAATAATCTCATACCGGTAATCTTTTTCCGGTGTGAGGATCCAGAAATATTTGCTGGTATTATAAAGCGTCTCATCAGCTCTGTACTTTTTCAGCATTCCAAACATGGAACCATTCTTCATGTTGTGTCCGTACACCAGGGTATTACAATCGCTGAAATCTCTTTTGTTCTCATAATCAATAAAGATCGTTCCCGCAAAATTATAATTTTTCTCATATGTCTGGTGCAGATAAAAATTATTATCCTCTCCCTGTACCACCGGATAACTGATCTCAGGCAATGCTTCCATATAGATCCAGCCGATCACATCCTCATTGATACTCCTGAGAGAATCAAAATCAATGCTCACAGGTGCTACAGGCTGTTCATCCGGCTGATCTATCTCTTCCACCTGGTCCGGATCACGTTCTGTCACTGCCATTTCGGAAATGCTGTTATATTCATCGGTTCCTTTTTTATATTCTGTATAAATATGATAAAGGTTAAAAGCTGCATAACAGAAAATACAGATTGCCACGATCAGAACGATCGTCAGAATATGATCTCCAACTGTTTTTTTCTTTTTCACCTTGTTTTTCCTGCTCATAATCACACTCCTTTAAATCTGTCAGGATCATCTGGTTTCTGTATTTATTATAAATATCCCTCCGTTTTCTTGCAACCGTTTTGTTTTTGTCCTGTTTTATACAGAAAGAAGCCGCCTCGGAATGGGCATCCGAAGCGGCTTGTAAGGTATGTTCTATTTCAGAGCTGCTGTTATTTTTCAGGCCAGTTCTTTTCCTGTAAGCATTTTGTATGCCTGGAGATATTTCTCAATAGTCTTGTCAACGATCTCCTGCGGAAGTGTCCAGTCGTTGTCCGGATTGGCTTTCAGCCAGTCACGTGCAAACTGTTTGTCAAAGGATGGCTGACCATGTCCTGGTTCATAGCCTTCTGCCGGCCAGAAACGGGAGCTGTCCGGTGTCAGCATCTCATCACCGATAACCATGTTTCCATCCTCATCAAGACCAAACTCGAATTTTGTATCTGCAATGATGATTCCCTTGCTGAGTGCATACTCTGCACATTTTTTGTAAAGAGCAATGGTGTTGTCACGAAGCTTTTCTGCATACTCGCGTCCTTTTCCTGGGAAGTATTTCTCAAGATGATCGATACTCTGCTCAAAGGAAATATTCTCATCGTGATCACCGATCTCAGCCTTGGTAGATGGTGTGTAGATCGGCTCAGGCAGCTTGTCGGATTCCTTCAGTCCCTCCGGAAGCTTGATGCCGCATACAGTGCCGTTCTCCTTGTAGCTTGCCCAGCCGCTTCCTGTGATGTATCCACGTACGATACACTCGATCGGCAGCATGTTCAGTTTACGGCACATCATGGATTTTCCTTCGAATTTCTCCTGCTGGAAAAACTCCGGCATATCCTTGGTATCTACAGAGATCATGTGGTTCGGAAGAATGTCCTCAGTCATGTCAAACCAGAATTTGGACATCTGGGTCAGTACAGCACCTTTCTTTGTAACTTCGTTATTCAGAATTACGTCAAAGCAGCTGATACGGTCTGTTGCAACCATGATCAGACTGTCTCCATTGTCATAGATCTCACGTACTTTACCTTCTTTGATTGGTTTTAATTCCTGCATGTTCTCACACCTCATCATTCGGTTATTTGATTTTTGTTTTCGACACCGTTACCGTATCACCTCACAAGCCCTCCTGTCAAGATGTCAGGCCCCTTTCAGTCATAAGTATTCGTTAAGGGATCATTCATATTTCTAATAGTGATGCACATTCCTCCTGAAGCTTTTTCTCCTGTTTCCGGTAAAGAAGCTTCTCACTGCAGGCAAAATAAGGATCACAGCCATACTCCCGGATAAAGGCCGCCGCATGGCTGTTCCGGGTCAATCCGGTGACAAAAAGCACCGTTTCCTGTCCGTCCCCGAAGCATTCCTTCATAAATGTAAATGCCTGTTCCAGCTCCCCGCTGATCTTTTTCGCACAGGCCTTTCTCTTCTCCGCCATTTCCGTAAACAGCTGCCGGATCCGTTCAAAACCAGCCTCTGTTTCTGTAATATGCTCCTTTCGGATAGTAAGGCTGAATTCCTCCAGAGTGCGGATCACAAGCTCTTCCGTAGTCTGCTGATCTGCGGTAAGAAGCTCCGCCTCCAGACGGACAGCCAGACTTTTCTTCTTCATATCTGTAAATTCATCCAGCGCTGTCATGTCCTTTTTATCCTGAAGAAAAGCTTTCAGATGCAGAAGTTCCTGATAAACAGCACCTGTCTCACCATCCATCTTCTCATAGGTCAGAAAACCTCCGTTCAGACCGTCAAGCAGAAGCCCTGTCACAAGGAAGCGTTCCTCAAAGGAAGCTTCCTTCGCCATTTTTACCTTTTTCTGCTGTTCCTCCTCCGGCATCTCTCCGGAAAGCAGACGTTCCAGGCCATAGTCCTCTCCGTACTTCCGATACAGCTGATAGCTGGCAAAAAAGTTTCTTGCGATCTCCTCTCTGCATAAATACTCCCCGACCAGATTCTCTGTGATCTCCACGCCCAGCTCCTCATAAGCCTTCAGGATCTCAGACAGGTCTTCCCAGCCTCTTGCTGTCACGAAGAATTTCCCGTCCACTGTATTCTCCACAGAATAAAAATGATCCTTTTTCATGCCGAGATAAGCCAGGATTGATCCGTGGATCTCCTTTTTCCAGGCATACTCCATCCACACCTCAAGATCTGCCTCGATATCCATCCTCCGCACACGGTCCAGTGTTACAATATCAAACTCCCGGACCGATTTATTATATTCCGGAGGATTTCCTGCTGCCGCAATCAGCCATCCTTCCGGCACACTGTGGCTTCCGAAGGTCTTGTTCTGAAGGAACTGCAGCATGGTAGGCGCAAGTGTCTCGGAGACACAGTTGATCTCATCGATAAACAGGATTCCCTCCTTCTTTCCGGTACGTTCCATACAATCATACACAGAAGCAATGATCTCGCTTAAGGTATACTCTGTGATGCTGACCTCTTTTCCGTTGTAGCACCGGGTCACGATCCTTGGCAGTCCTACCGCACTCTGTCTTGTATGATGGGTAATGGTATAGGCTACCAGACCTACATTACATTCCTCTGCCACCTGCTCCATGATCGCTGTTTTCCCGATTCCGGGAGGCCCCATAAGCAGGACGGGACGCTGCCGGAGTTTAGGAAATGTGTAGCGTCCGGCTGCATCCTTCCGGTTGTAAGCCAGTAAGGTATGTTTGATCTCTTCTTTTGCCTCTTTTATGTTCATGTTCTGTAACGCACTCCTTCCTGTTCTGCCACAAGCCGGATCGCCCAGGGCGGAACAAGCTCCATTTTTTCTGTTTTATGTAAAAATACAAAGGCCGTTTCATAATCCGGTTTGCTTCCGGGATATATCCCATCCCCGTCTGTAAAATAGATCAGAGCCTTAAGACTGCGGATTTCTTTTTTCTCCTGCTGCTCCTTCACATACCGGAACACCGGCCGGAAATCTGTTCCGCCCCGGCCCTGTATGGTGATATTTTTGCTGTATTCCTTCCATTCTTCCTCGGAATGGATCACCTTAACATCCTGGATACAGCAGTCACACTGGATCAGATACACCTTCATTTTATGGAAAAAATTCTCTTTTTCACTGAGAATAGAATACGTTTCTCCAAGGAATCTCCGCACAGTCTCTCCATCACAGGAGCCGGAAGTATCAATGGCGATCACCAGCTCCTCCAGACGGTTCACTTCCTTATATTCCAGCGGCTCGATCAGCGGAAGATTTCCATAATGCTCCATCCCGTAATTATAAAAAATATAATCAAAGCTTTCCGTATCCAGCTCCACCTCTTCCCGCAGCACAGAAAACTGACGGAGAAACTTTTTGTAATCGTACCTTCCGGATCTTACCGTTCCTGCCTCTTCCTTCTGGTCCCCTTTCTGGCTTCCCCGCCGTTTCCGGTGATCCTGACGGTTTGCGGCAGTATAGGAAAGAAGCTTGTTCCATTTTTCCTTTGTTCTTTTTCCTTTTTCTCCTGTGCAGGTGTCCCACAGGGTGTGGTCATCAAAATGAAAGGCTTCCTCCAGTTCTTCCAGGTGAAACGGAAAAACCTGTTCCTTCAGCTTCCGGCAGATCTTTTCTGCGGAATCCGACCTGTCTCCCAGAATATGAAAAACCTTTTCACGGATTTTTTTCGCATCGCCGCCTGTCTCCAGAATCGGGATCTTTTCCCTGGAAATGATCTGTTCCACCGCAATATCACAGGCCAGGTTCCATAAGCGTCTGTCCTCCTGATCCTCCCGAAAAAGGTGCAGATACAGACAGTGCAGCAGCATATGCAGATAACCTCTTCGCACTGCCTCCGGCTTTTTTACATAAAGCTTCAGAAGATATTCCGGGGAAAAAAGAAAAAAAGCTCCATCTGTTCCAATGGTTCCGGTCTGCTCTGAGCCCTTCCCGGAAATGCAGGCAAAAGCACCGTCCAGATATGGAAAATAGTAGTACAGTTCGTTCCTTATATTTTCC
This sequence comes from Blautia sp. MB18-30, assembly GCF_023669475.1. Lineage (NCBI taxonomy): Bacteria > Bacillati > Bacillota > Clostridia > Lachnospirales > Lachnospiraceae > Blautia > Blautia sp. MB18-30. The sequence continues at coordinate 51,393 of NZ_JAMOYY010000001.1, forward strand.
AGGATATGTATTCCAAGCTCTTCCTGCCTCCGTTCCACCGAATCCGCCTCCATTCCCGCTTTCCTGAAAAAATCACAGCTCGAATTTCTTCTCTTTAAATCCATAATTTGCTTTTTTCAAATGGAGAAGTCCCATCAGCGCTGCAGGTCTCCTCCACTCTTCAGCCAGTTTCAGGAACACTTCCAGTTCCTGTTCCCCAAACCATTCGTTCTCATAAAGCTTCTCGATCTTTTCCCAGTCATCTTCCAGGATCAGGCGTTCCACAGCCGGACGGATCCTTTTCTTAAGATATGCTCCATAATGCGCGCGTTCCTCTTCCTCCACACCTTCCTCCAGAAAATATCCCCGCAAGGCAACTGCCAGCCGCAGCGGCTCCTGTTTGGTACTTCCGAATTTCCGGTAAAGATGAATGGCCTCTTCTTTGGCATCCTCGTTCTCCGCCCGCATTTCAAGAGCAGTGGCAGCAACTTCCACATCTTTTTGAAAACGGCTTAATTCTGTCATAATGATCCCTCCTGTCTGCTGTCTGTTTATAGTGTTCGAGGAAATGCTTTTGTATGATATTATCATATCACGTACCGTTTTGTTTGAACATTATTTTTTGATAAAAAAGAAGCCGCCACTGCCTTTTTTCTGACAGTGACGGTCCGAAATTATTTTCTCAGATTCCCTTTTTATAAAGAATAAATGAATAGATCATTGGCACAAGGATGACCAGCAAAATTACCGCAAAAACAATTTCCGTTTTCAGGAGCAGCGAATTCATAAGAAAAAGCAGCCCTGACAGGATCAGTATCCAGCCTGTCATACGGTTGGTACGGTTCCAGTTCTCTTCGCTGTTCAAGGTCCAGGGAAGCTTCATTCCCACTGTATAATTCTGTTTCACCTTATGAACGTAATTTCCGAGAATGATAAACATGATCCCCACCATGATATTCACGATCACACCTATATCAATGTCCATACCCAGAGCAAGACCATAGATTGACATGCAGGTAATCACAGACACCACCGGAACCAGCCACAGGACCATGGTAAAAATACGCCTGTTGATATTTTTTCTCTTTGGATCATTGGCTGTAAAAAACACGCAAAACAGATGGATCAGCAAAAGCAGAAATGGAATTCCAAAAACTGCCATCGGCTTGCTGCTCCAGCCGTTGGCCAGATTATGCTGATCAAAATGTGTTGCGATCTTCTCCGGCAGACGGTTCCACAGCAGGATCCCTGCCAGTGACGGCGAGATCGTAAGGATACTCCCGGAGATCAGGGACATTTTATATTCCTTCAGAAACTCTTTTCTTTCTTCACCTTTCATCATTCTTTCCCCCTTTCAGATCACTGAGCCACAGAAGCAGCTCCTCTACAACTGTGGTATTCAGTTCGTAATACACGAAATTCTTTACCTTCGTCTCCCACACAAGATCTGCTTTCTTCAAAATTTTCAGATGATAGGATATGGTTGCGCCTGTCATGTTAAAATGTCCTCCGATCTCACCGGCTGACATTTTCCCGTTTTTCAGAAGCTGCAGGATTTCTCTCCGCACAGGATCCGAAAGTGCCTTGAAGGTTTCCGCAAACGCCATCGTGTATGTCTTCCTCCTTTTGGATGGTATTTAGAAATATTTCTGAATAGAATATATCATTTTCAGATTTCCCAGTCAATAAGTATTTAGATTTTTTTCTAAATACTTACATTTGTCATCTATAAAAAAATGAGGATACCGATCATCGCCTCTGCGACCTTACGATATCCTCATTCACCATCGATCAACCATTATTTATTTTTTCCCCTCTTAAACCTACCTCATGCAAAAACCAAGACTGGATGTGATCTCCGGCGCAAGCTCCGGCACATGTGCACAAAAGTCCATCTCTCTGCCAAGGCCAATGGATGCAACTCCAAGAATGGATTTGCCATTTACTGTTCTGCTTCCCCTTTTCAGATCCACTGCAAACGGAAAATGCTCCGTCACATCAAGAAAACGGTTCACTTCATCCATGCTCTCAAACTGTACTTTTTTTACTGTCATCGTTTTTTTCACCTCTTTTCTCTATCTATACTACTATTTTACTATGATATAATTATTTGTATAGAGTATTTTTTTTATAAAAAAGGTGATTTTTTTAGATGTTATCTTCTCCTATTTCTGTTACAATATAAAAAAACAACACCCAGGAGGTATCAGAATGTCAAAAAAGAACCTTATCGCAGGACAATCCGGCGGACCGACCGCAGCTATCAACAGCAGTCTTTACGGTGTGGTATCTGAAGCACTTAAACATACAGAGGAGATCGACCATGTTTATGGTATGGTCAACGGCATTGAGGGATTTTTAAACGGAACAGTCCTTGATTTCCAGGAAGCACTTCCGGGAGAGCAGCTTCTCGCTCTTACCTGGACACCCGGTGCCTATCTCGGCTCCTGCCGTTACAAGCTTCCGGAATCCCTGGAGGATCCGGTTTATCCGAAGCTTTTTCAGAAATTCGAGGAGATGAACATCGGCTGGTTCTTTTATATCGGCGGCAACGATTCCATGGATACCGTCAGCAAGCTTTCCCGCTATGCTGAAAAGATCGGCAGCGACATCCGTATCCTCGGTGAGCCGAAGACCATTGATAACGACCTTGTAAACACCGACCATACTCCCGGATTCGGAAGTGCTGCCCGCTACGTAGCCTCCACCGTCCGTGAGATCACCCTGGACGCCTGTGTCTATGAGAAAAAATCTGTCACTATCATCGAGATCATGGGACGTCACGCAGGCTGGCTCACCGGAGCTGCTGCCCTTGCCCGGAAATACGTTGGAGACAATCCGCTTCTCATTTATCTTCCGGAAACCGATTTCGATGTAGAAGAATTTCTCCAGAAAGTTCATGCTGCCTTCGAGAAAAACTGCAACGTCGTAGTCTGTGTATCTGAGGGAATCCATGATAAAGACGGCACTTTCATCTGCGAATACGACAGCGCTGCCGGAACCGACGCCTTCGGTCACAAGATGCTTGCTGGCTGCGGTAAATATCTTGAGAATCTTGTACGCAGCCGTCTTGGTGTCAAAGCCCGCTCCGTAGAGCTCAATGTAAGCCAGCGCTGCTCTGCAGCTATGCTCGCCGGAACAGACCAGCAAGAAGGCATCCTCGCCGGTGAATTTGGTGTACAGGCTGCCCTGAACGGCGAAACCGGAAAGATGATCGCATTTAAACGTCAGAGTGATTCTCCGTACTCCATGAAATGTACACTGGAGGATGTCAACGTTATCTGCAACGAAGAAAAGACGGTCCCTGTGGAATGGATCACAGAAGACGGCTCCGATGTCACCGAAGACTTTATCCGCTATGCCCGCCCGCTGATCCAGGGAACTGTAAATGTTCCGGTTGGTGAGGATGGACTGCCGGCGTTCGTGTATCGGAAATAAGATTTGTGGTAATGCGGATAAAAATATCCACATTTGCTGCGTAACTCTGTCCTGAGTAACTGTTTATCCGTCATTCGATAAAAAATGCACCGGGAATTTCCTAATAGTTCCCGATGCATTTTCTTTATTTCTCTCTATATATTTTTCTTTTTTATTTCTTACTGCGATATGCTTCTGCTTCCCAGTGTGTGATAAAATATGTGATCTCATCGGTCATCTGCAGCGGGCCGCCAAAGCTCTCTGCATACACTGCAAGCTTGATCGCATCCTTTACCAGAAGCTGTGCCTTTGCTGCCTTTCCCTTGTCATCTTCCATGATAAATGCGCCAACACCCTGTACTAGGATCAGTCTTGGCTCTTTATCATGCTCTGTCATAAATGCATCCAGCGCATTTTTCGCCTCATCAATATTTTCTACAAATAACGGATAAGGTCCGCAATATACAATATGATCCGGAGTAAACGGCTTCAGAAGAGGTGCCGCAGCAGTTTTATCTTTTACAAAATGATCCGCCTCCGCAGCCGGTACGACTTCCACCGCATGTCCGAGCATACTGGAAAGCTTCTGTGCTGCCTGCTCTTTTTCAGGTGTAACTGCATCACTTACATCCGCAGTTCTCTTTACGTGCTTTTCCAGCTTTCCGATCACACCATCGAATAAAACGCCGATCTCCTCTACAGTATCAGCCGCAACAAAAATTCCGTGATTCTGAAGCAGAAGAACCTGCACGTCTTTTCCTGTTTCTTCTTTATAGGCATTCATTTTCTCGAAGCAGATACGGGCAAGTGTGTATCCCGGTTTGCAGATATCGATCCAGAGTACATCTTTTCCAAGAAGCTCTTCGCAAAGAGCCTTTGCGCCCATTCCGCAGGTCAGTCCATTGATCAGTGTCGGATGAACATGCAGGACATACGTATAAGCAAACAGATTGTGGAGCAGTGCTTCCACGCTGGGACGTTTGGTTTTATCCTCATCGGTCACTGCCGCCATTACATCTGCAAGATATGCAGATTCACGCTTCACATCATCCGCCGGATATTCCGTTTTCATGATCTCATTCAGACGGGCTCTGTCCATTTTGACAAATTCCTCTGCCTTAATGGTAGCAAGCTGTGTACCGGATCCCTTTACATACAGTGTTGTATCGTCTTTTACAGAAGTATTACCGCCTCCTGCCAGAACATAGGCCGGATTGCTTCCGTAAGTGTTTGACATTTTTACCAAAGTTGAAAGCTCCATAAGTAAAATTCCTCCCTGTTGTGTCATTATATGATTTTTCCATATATTTATAGTACACGATACAAAGTGAATTATCTATATGAATATTTTTTCCAAAATTAGTACTTTCGTATCCTTTTTTTATTTTTCCAAATGTAATATCTATGCATCTACTCTTTCCAAAGGAAATGATCTGTTTCTGCTTTTCATATTTTTTCCAGCTCGCATCATCTCACGTCAGCAGTTCAAAGGTATGATACAGATCCACCTTCCCATACCCCCACTCCGGGTTTGGGTACTGCATGTTTTCTTCTCTTCTTGCGCCTCTCTGCAGATAATATTTCACGCTGCTCCCGGTAAAAAACGGCTGGTTATCCCGTATGATCGCCCATTCAAACAGAAGTGCCGCGATACCGGCGGTCTGTGCGGCGGAGATACTGGTTCCGGAGCGGGTTCCAAAGCCGCCTCGTACCAGCGGCACTTTTACGTTAACGCCAGGAGCTGCCAGATGTGGAGTTATCATGCCATCTGGCGTATAGCCTCTGCCTGCTGCAATGTAGATGCTTCCGTCACGATGCTGGTAGGCAGTTGCCGTAATGCTGTTCCTGGCGTCTCCCGGCGCTGTCACCGTGGTATAGGGGGATGGTTCCAGAAAATAGGTATCCTGGGAGATCAGCCCTTCCACAGGAAGCCATATATGGAACTGTACGTTCTGTTGATTTCTTGCCTGGGTAAAAATTTTCCAGATACCGGACGCCGGATGGAAAAATCGGATATACACCAGGGAATATCCGGTCTGACGCTCGATCAGGATATAATTCACATACACCTTTGTTTCCACAAAAACAAATGACAGCTCCTGGGTTCTGGAACCTATGGAACTGCTGACTTCCAGTATCTCACCGGTTGGTGACTGGATGGAAAGCTCATAGATTTCCGGCGGTTCTCCCCAGAATTCTATGGTAAAGCCCTGCTCTCTTTCCGCTACACGGAGTTCTGTCACGATCTGTTCCCTTCCCTGAGAAAAAATCCCCGTACTGTGGTTTCTTGTATTTCCTTCGTTTCCTGCTGCCACAGATACGGATACCTGAGAAAAATTTGCCACATAGTCCACATACTGGCTTAACGCATTGGTCCCCAGATGCGCGCCCTGGCTGCTTCCGATCCCCAGGCAGATAGAAAGTGGCATCTTCAGCTTTTTGGCCTGGGAAATCGCAAAAGCAATGGCCATCATCACATCATTTTCCTGAAAAGCTTCTGCCTCCGGAGGATAAAGATAAAAATTCCGGAGATATTGCTTTGCCGGCTTTACCTTGATAATGATCAGGGTTGCCTCCGGCGCTGCTCCGGTAAAATTTTCTCCGGGTACCATATTTCCAGCAGCAATACCTGCCAGTGCCGTGCCATGGCCGTTGGTATCTCTGGATGGCACGATGGCAAACGGCTCCTCGGAAGCCAGTGCCCGGTCGATATCCTTTTTCCGGAATAATTTGCCATATGGAACTTCTGTATCTGCTATATCATCCCCCGGCAAATTATCTGCATCTCCATTTTCAGCTTCCAACTCCCGTCCAGACTGATTTTGTTCTTCCTCTTCTATGGACTGATCCCATAAATAAGCGATTCTGGAGCCGCCTGCATTTCGAAACACTTCATTCTGATAATCAATCCCCGAATCGATCACCGCCACCGCAGTACCTTTTCCACGCAGCTTCAGATAAGGGTGATCGTGCAGCCTGTTGATCCCTGATTCCCCTGCTGCCTCCATATCCATGTAGGTATAACATTTCGGGATCGAATTATAGGAGGTTCCCGTGACCTCAATTTCTCCCATACTTTCCAGCGGAACATAAAGAACCCCGAAAATTTCATTGATCGCCCTAAAAGATGCCCCCGGAAAAAGTTCCATAGTATCCTGGACATTCTGCATATATTTCACGATAAAATCCCCGAAGCGCTGACTCTGTGCCGGATTTTCCGTCTGCGCTCCGGGGATCTTATCCTCTGTTTTCATATTTGGTTCAAAATCTTCTTTTCTGAGCATGACAGGCCTGCTTTCGCCTTTTTCATAGATGTATGCAGCGAAAACCTGTCCTTATACCACTATTGTCCAACTTTTTCCTGATACATGGGACTTCCCTGATCCATTTAAACACTGCTCTTGCTATCTCTTTTTTTCCTGATCCGTATCAGCAGCACGATCCCCGCAATCCCTGTAAAAATACTGATAAACTGGGAAGTCGACAAAATTCCCACACTTCCACGGATAATATCCCCACGGAAAAACTCGATCACAAACCGTCCAATGCTATAAAAGATCAGATAACAGGCAGTAACCTGACCATCTTCTTTTTTGTTCCGTGCGATCAGCAACAACAAAAGAAAATGCAGAAAATCCAGTCCGCTGGAATACAACTGCGTCGGGATCAGCGCCACGTGATTGGGCGCATATTCGGAATTCTGAAATATCACAGAAAAAACACTCTCTGTCTCTTTTCCATAACAGCAGCCCGCCAGGAAACATCCGATCCGTCCAAATCCCTGGGCCAGTGCCACAGATGGCAGGATCACATCCGCGTATTTAAAAAATACAAGCTTTCTGATCCTGCAATACAGAAGCCCCGTCAGTATCCCGCCGATGATACCGCCAAACACCACAAAACCGGAGCTTAAAGTTTCCATTATAAATCCCGGATCCTGAACAATTGATTTCCACTCTGTGATCCAGAAGAGAAGCTTTGCACAGAAAAATCCACCCACCAGGCACCACAGGATCATTGGAAAGATCTGTTCACTGTCAAGCTTCTGTTTTCCGGCTCTGTATTCTGCAGTCAGGCAGCCTGCCACAATTCCAATGGCGATCATCAGACCATAACCGTATACCGTAAATGGCCCGATGGTAAGAAGTTCATTTTTCATCGGTTTCCTCCTGTTATCTCATTCTTATTTCCGTCATGATCTTCGCTCCCGTATGCGGACAGAAAACACTCCAGCAATGTAGCATTGGCCCGGTCATTCAAGGCGCTGTTTCCAGATTCTGCTACATCACATTCACCACAGATATCCACGCCCAGGATTCCCTCTGCACATATTTCTCTGACTCTCTTCAGACATTCCAGCATCGTATTCAGGCGCATATCCCCCTGGCTCCAGTTCGTGTCCGCATCATCCTTGCAGAGAACATCTTTATCCACAGAAATGTACAGCGGCAGCTTTCCCACATGCTTGCTTACAAACGCACACACCTGCGCCTCTTCCATTTCCAGAAGCTTCTCTCTGCTCAAGAATTCCACCTTTTCCTGAATCTCCGATTCCACTCTGGAAAAAGCTTCCTCATCCGGGCCGATCAGGATCACCCTTTTAAGCAATGGAAGTTCCATAACAGAATCGTAGATCCATCCTCCGCAGGAAAGCAGACCTCCGAATGCCGGCGGCTGCATATCCGTGTGATTGTCAAATACAAGAAGCGAGAAAGGCTCCGATATCTTTTCCAGCCAGATTCTTGTCATATAGTGATAGTTTCCGGAATCAATAAAATGGATTCCTCCGGAAGAATAAGGGGCAATACGGCTGCGAATGGCATTCATCGCATCCTCATCACAGTAGCAGTTGGTTCCGGGAATGTCCCTGGCCTCCACCCGGGATACTTCTTTTCCCCTCCAGAACTGCTGATCCTCATATATTCCGGAAAAATCCATCATCAGTATCTTTATATTTTTATCTGTATTTTTCATGTGCACATCTTACCACGGAATGGCAGATGATGCAAGAGAAGGGTCAGTCCTTCCACTCTTCCAGTTCTTCATCGGAACCGTCCAGAAGATCCTTCAGGCTGCCGGTTTCCGCCTGGTCTTTGCCTACAGCCCAGAGCTTCATCTCCACATTCTCCGGTTCTTTTTCCCAGCGGGAATTCTTCTGCTTTTGCTCTTCTTCCGGTTCTGTGGATTCTTCTGTCTCTTTTCTGTCCGCAAAATATCCGTCTGCATCCTGCGCCGGCATAGCCGCTGTAGTCTCTGCTGTAGTTTCTGTTGGATATTCTGTTTCCTTCCCACTCTGCTGCTCACTCGGCGCGTTTTCATCCTGGGTTCTTATATCATTTGGCACATCCATATCTGCCGTTTCATTTACAGCATCTGAACTGTCTGCACCAGAATCTTCCTCCTCTGTCTCCGCTTTTTTTGCGATCTTTCGAAGCCCCAGCTTCATAATAATATAGAATACGATATCTGCAGCTCCGTCGCACACCAGCACCCAGCCGGAAAAGATCAGCAGAGTCATGATCTTCGGAAATCTTCCAAACAGCATCACGATTCCAAGTGCAATGAAAACAAGACTTCCGATCAGAAGCACGCTCCATGCGCCGTTTCCTCCTTTTTTCAGAAGGAATGCTCCTTTAAACTTCCACAGACTGTCAACCAGTACAAAAGCGCTGAGCATCCATGGAAGCAGTTTGATCACGATAGACGGTGTCATAAAAAGAAACACCCCTAGCACAAAAACAACCACACCACTTAGAAGATCCATGATCGTAGCTTTCGCTTTTCCACGTATGTAAATATAGATATGATAAATGCCAGCTCCGATGAGGATCAGCCCGAATACTACTTTGCAGATCACGTCCACCGTCTGCGTGGGGATCAGAATCAGGCAAAGTCCCAGCAGTATATAAAATACTGAGGAGATGATCTCACCCTTTAGAATGTTGTTGATTTTTTCACCCATGTTCCTTCATACCTCCTCTGTTATTCCAACAGTATAGCTCTTTTCCACTGGTCAGTCCACCCTGAACCGTCAAAAAAATTTCTTTTTTCCAGAAAAATATTCTTATAATTCAATACAGCCCGAAGGACTTTTCCGGCGTCATTTCGCCTTGTTCCTTCAGGCTGTATTTTACTTTTTATGTTTCTTCTTTTTTGTCATAAGACCACCGATCCGTCCGGTTTCTTTTGCAGAAAGGCTTTTCCACCCGTCTTTGATCACTTTATCCAGAACTCCCATCTCATCGGCAATCTCGTATTTCAGTTTTTCCGCCTGGGAAAGCTTTCCCTCAAGATATGCTTTTACTTCTTTCTCCCTGTTCATCTTCCACACTCCTCATCTTTTTTATGGAGTATGGACAATTTCCGGAGAAATTATGCATTCTGAAAAATATGTCCGTCCTTTATGGGTACTGTCATTTTTAATCCGGGATAATGATCGCCGCAATGATATATGCCAGGATTCCGGCTCCGCCCATCAGCGTGATGATCACCCATACCAGCCGGACAAGAGTCGGATCGATATTAAAGTATTCCGCAATTCCGCCGCAGACACCACATAACATACGGTTTACTGATGATTTGTATAGTTTTTTGTTACTCATAATGCTTCCTCCTTTAATCTTCTTCAAATTCAACCTGAACGTTTCCCATTCCGCAATCCAGTTTTATATTTTTCGTGGCACCTTCATTTGTGATCTGTTTATTTCCGGAAGTAATGGATGTTTCCAGAGAATCATCCACCTCCAGATTTCCAAGACCACATTTCAGCTCATAATTATACTCAGTAGCTTTTCCTGTAAGTGTAAGCTCCATATCTCCCATACCACAGCTTCCTTTTAAATTCTCCACCTGAAGTTCACTGATGTCAGCAGTTCCCACTCCGACTGTAAAATCTGCTTCCTTTATATCCAGGCTGCCGGAATTTTCAATGGTTCCGGCCCCCACATTTACTTCCATCTGCTCCGCTTTAAAATCACCATCCAGTTCGATGGTTCCGGCTCCCATCTGAAGTTTTATCTTCTGAAAGCTTAAGTTTTCCGGGCAAAAAATTTCTATGGAACGGTTTCTCACTTTTTGATTGCTTGCAATTCTCAGACTACCGTTGTTATTGCTGATCTGAATGCGATTGTGATCCTTCCCTGAAACTTTCACCTGAACTTTATCCTCATTCCATGTTTTCAAAACCAGTTCTTCGTATCTCAGATCACAGAAAAGGTCTGACACAGCCGAGGCCTCATATATTTTCGTATATGCGGAACTGTCTGCACTGTCTGCCAGAACGCCCTTCTCAGTTACCGCGCTCTCTGCAGCTGCCTGAAAATCGTCCTCCTGCTCATCCATATCTTCCTCGGAATCTTCCACTTCCCAGCTGTCTTCATGATCCAGAACACGAAGCACCTGCGTGATTCCTTGATCCAGAACACTCACATCTCCCATAGTCGCTCCCATGGCAGCTCCGCCGGCAGTAAGTCCCAGGCCTGCCACACCGAATACCGCTGCAAGGATCAGAATTACCTTCAGAAAACGTTTCATACTTTTTCCGCCTTTCTTCCATTCAGGAGATTGCTGCAGAATCCCGTAAATTTCCGCAGGATCGCAGGCAATATCTTACCTGTAAACCACACCGTCAGTAACAGTAACAAAAGTCCAAGTGCCATCATCAGGCATCCGATACCGATCGTCAGGATTCCGGCCGGCGGAAGAGACACCGTCATGGCAATCCCAACAACAATGCACGCAGCTGCACCGATCACAAGGATGATCGATCCCGCTCCTGCAAAAAATGTCAGCAGGAAAGGCAGCAATGCCAGTGTCACCAAAATCCCCAGTACTCCGCCAAATAATCCTTTTATCAGAGGAGCCGCAAAAACAAGAACGATCAGCGCAAGAATGATTCCTGCCTTATTCTGCTTTTTCTCTGCGTGATAGCCGCGCTGGGCACGTCTTTTCCTGCGGTCTTCGAAATTTTCTGTATTTCCCGTATCACGATGGGCCTCTCCCTGTCCATTTCCGTATACGGTTACTTCTGTATAATGGTCCGGCATTTCCCCGTTCTCTTTCACACGGGTATCCTGATATCCGTTCTCTGTGTATTCCCCGTAATCTTCACTGTTCTCCTGAAGATCTGCCTTAATGATCGCAGCAACTTTCCCCGGATTTCCCAGTTCCCGGATCACTTCTCCTTCATTCTCAGAACCTGCATCATCAAAATATCCTTCATAATATTCCAGTGCTTCCTGTCTCTCTGCCTCTGAAATATCGGAAAGCAGCCGTTCAAGCTGTTCCATAAACTGCTTTCTGTTCATAATCAAACTCCCTCCTCAAACATCCTGGTGATCTTGGATGAATAGATCTCCCATTCACTTCTGTAAAGATTCAGCTGCGCTGCGCCCTTATCTGTCAGCTTATAATATTTCCGGTTTCTGCCTGCATATTCCATATTGTAGGCTTCCAGACATTCATCCTTCTGAAGCCTGCGAAGGACCGGATACAGCGTAGATTCTGAAACCTCCAGAACACTTCGCACATCCTGGGTGATCTTGTACCCGTAGGTACCGTCCTTCTCTCTGGAAATAACAGCCAGGACGATCGCATCCAGGAGGGCTGCTCCTGTATTAAATACCATCTGCTCACCTCTCTATGACCTGTAAAACGGACATTCACATTCCGTCTTACTACATGCTGATGAACGCGATCACTTCACGATCCAACGCTCACATGATAAGTCATGTAATATTGTTCTGTGAATAATACTATATATCGTATAATATAGTTTTGTCAATAGTATTTAGAAAAATCCCTCTATACTTTATAATATTTTTCGGAAACCACTCTTTTCACACAATATTCGAAAGAGTCAAGTTTATATTATGGAGGAAATTATGACAGATTCAGATAAAATACAGACATTACCGCTTCCTTTTCTGGAGCGTATGAAAGAAATGCTGGGAGATGATTATGATGCTTTCCTGAAAAGCTACAAAAATCCCCGCACCTACGGTCTACGTGTAAACACTGCCAAGCTCTCCTGCCAGGATTTTCAGGCGCTTTCCCCTTTCCCTATCCGGCCGATCCCGTGGATCAATACCGGATACTTCTACGAGGAGGAAAGCCGCCCTGCACGATGTCCTTACTACCAGGCGGGCCTTTATTATCTCCAAGAACCAAGTGCCATGACACCGGCTTCCAGGCTTCCCATCGAACCTGGAGATTTTGTCCTGGACCTCTGCGCAGCTCCCGGAGGAAAAGCCACTGCCCTGGGTGCAGCCTTAAATGACACCGGATTTCTTCTTGCCAACGATATCAGTACTTCCAGAGCCAGAGCCCTTCTTAGGAATCTGGAGCTTTTTGGCATGAAAAATATGCTCGTCACCGACGAAAAGCCCGCCAAACTTGCCCAGCGTTTTCCTGCTTTCTTCAATAAGATCCTTCTGGACGCTCCATGCTCCGGGGAAGGCATGTTCCGAAAAGAGGAAGCCCTTGCCCGCGACTGGACACCGGAAAAATCTGCTGAGCTTTCTGATATCCAGAAAGACCTGGTCTTAAAAGCTGCCGATATGCTCCGTCCGGGCGGAATGCTGCTTTATTCCACCTGCACTTTTTCCCCATGTGAAGACGAAGAAGTGGTAGCCTATCTTCTCAGACAACGCCCGGATATGGAACTTATGGAAATGCCAGAATATGAAGGCTTCTCCAGCGGCCGCCCGGAATATGCCGGCACAGCAGACACTTCCGATTCCGAAATCGCGTTAAGCTTAAATGCATTTAATCCGGAAGAACTTCAAAAATGCGTCCGGATCTTTCCACACAAAATGGATGGCGAAGGTCATTTTCTCGCCCTGTTCCGCAAAAAAGGTGACTCTCTTCCACCTGTTTTCCGCTTTTCCGCAAAAGGACCGGACAAAAATACCCGGAAATGGCTGGAGGAATTTTTCTCTGAGATCGGCCTGAAAACCATCGGCGGTCAGGAATTTGACTGGAACCGTGTGGAAGTCCGCAAAGATAAAGTATACTATCAGCTGCCCTTCCCGCTGGATCTCCGCGGAATCTCCTTTCTTCGAAACGGCCTCTACCTGGGTGATCTGAAGAAAAACCGTTTTGAGCCGTCTCAGCCTCTGGCGCTGGCGCTTCACAAAGGAGATGTGGAAGCAGTTATCTCCCTGCCGGTTTCTGATGAGCGGCTTACCCGTTATCTGAAAGGCGAAACTCTTATGATCGAGCCGGAAGAGGCCGCTCACAAAAAAGGCTGGCACCTTCTCTGTGTGGACGGTTATCCTCTCGGCTTCGGAAAGCTTGTAAATGGGATCCTGAAAAACAAATATCCTGCTGGCTGGAGAGTGTAATCTCTCCGCCGCAGGATATCTGCCCACATTAACATATCATTTCATTTTCAGATCAGAGACTGAACGCTTCTCCAAGAGTAAACGAATAAATATACCGTTCCTTCACCTTCCGGCCTGTCATCCGTTCCAACGCCTGGGCGTAATCCTCCAGCTGTACATGATAACGGTCGATCAGCTTCTGTTCTTCTCCACGTCTCACAAAGTCCGTTTTATAATCCACCAGAACGATTTCTTCATCCTCTATAAAATACGCATCAATGATTCCCTGTACCAGAACATTTTCCTCACACTGCCACTGCGGATCAAGCTCCGAAGCTTTTCTTGCGATCACAAAAGGCTGCTCCCGGAACAGAAGTCTCTTCTCTGAAGCTGCTTTCATCCGCTGTCCGAGAGGTGTTTCCACAAAATTCCAGATATCCTTTACCCGGACCGACTCAGCCTCTTTTCTTTCCATCTTCCTAGCGTCAACCCATTCTCTCAGCTGTCTGCGGATCTCATCCTTGTTTGCTGTCTTCTGATAGTCCAGGCATTCCATTACACGATGATAAGCCGTTCCACGAAGTGCCCCTGTATACCCTTCCTCTTTCTTCTCCTCGATAAATCGGGGAACCAGCGGCTGGATCTCTTCTTCCGTCTCATAATCCACCGTTTCTTCCAGATCCTGCTCACTGTGGTAGCTTCGCTTTTTCAGTTCTGATACACTCACCTTCACAGGAAGATCTTCCAGATAGTGATAGGGATATACAAAGGAAAAACGTCTCTGGATCTCCTCCCGGATCTCACTGTCAAAAACTCTGCCCGGATTCCAGTTCTCCAGTGTTTCCTTCTTCATTTCCCGCTCTGCCTGTTCCATAACCTCACTTTCTGTCAGTTCCCGTGCTGTGACCCGTGTAACTTTGAATTCTGCCGGATCTTTGTACAGAGGATTTGCGGTATTCATAAAGATGCCATACTCATGAAATAATGGTGCCATGCAGCGATGCCTTGCCAGTGCCGGAAGCACATAATCCCAGTAAGTCTTCCCGCCAAGCCTTCTGCCCAGAGAAAGCAATGGTTCCTCACTGTCCCTTAATGCGGACAATTCCCCCAATTCCGGATGCAGGGCTCCAATGGTTCCACTGAGGATCAGTTTTTCCTTTGCACGTGTAAGCGCTACATAAAGTACCCTCAGCTCTTCACCGAGACTTTCCATCAGAAGCGCTCTCCGTATGATCTGCTTACACAGGGATGGAGCGATGATCCTCTTCTCCGGCAGGATCGCATCCGCACCGATCCCCAGCTCCGGATGGATCAGGATACTTGCGTTCATATCCCGGAAATTAAAGCGTTTTCCCATTCCTGCTGCAAACACTACCGGAAACTCCAGTCCCTTGCTCTTATGGATTGTCATAATCTGTACTGCACTTTCCCCGGTTCCGGAAAGATTTACCTCCCCGTAATCCACCTGATACTGCTGAAGCTTCTGGATATATCTTACAAAATTAAAAAGGCCTCGATAGCTTGTCTTCTCATATTCCATTGCCTTTTCCACAAGCATGTTCAGGTTTGCATTCCTCTGTTCACCATTTGGCATTGCCTTTGCATGGTCTCCATATCCGGTACGTGCAAGTACCTCCAGGATCAGCTGATGGACCGGCGTGTAAGCCGCCTTATCACGAAGTGTATTCATGGTGTCCATAAAACAGGACAGCTTCTCTCCGAGGATTTTTTTGTTTTCCTCAAAGCTCCCATGCTTTCTGTAGTCCTCCACAAACCTGCACACACATTCATAGATCATTCCTTCCGGATATGCGATCCGAAGCTCAGCCAGCTCTTCTGTGGTACATCCAACGATCGGTGAACGCAGTACGCCGGTCATGGGAATATCCTGCAGCGGATTATCCAGGATCCGGAGATAATTCAGCAGTGTCACAACCTCTGTTGCAGAAAAATATCCGGTTCTGGAGGCCGTATATACCGGTATCCCTCTTGCACTCAAAACCTCCCCGAAGGTTTCAGCCCAGCCAGAAGCAGATCGGAGCAGGATCACGATATCTCCATATTGAAGAGGTCGATACTCTCCCGTTTCCTTATCCAGCACCCGTTCATGCCCTACCATAGATCGGATTCTTCCTGCAATGGCAAGGGCCTCCAGCTCTCTCTCATTCTCCGTTACTTCTTCATCCTCCTCTTCCAGCAGCGGACTGTATTTATCCACAAGAAGAATCTCTGTTTTTACAAATTCCGGATCCTGGCCTTCCGGAAAAGAAGCTCCGGGATACAGAGCTGCCGCCTCGTCGTAAGCAATTCCTCCCAGATCTTCCCCCATGATCTGCCGGAAAATAAAGTTGACACTTTCAAGGACTTCCGGTCTGCTTCGGAAATTTTTGTGCAGGTCGATTCGCTGTTCCGGACTGTCTTCCAGTGAATAGCTCTTATATTTTTCCATGAACAGTTCCGGACGGGCCAGACGAAAACGGTAGATGCTCTGCTTTACATCTCCTACCATAAATATATTTTTGCGTTCATTGACCCAGCCGGAAACTGTCTGCATCAGGATCTCCTGAACCAGATTACTGTCCTGATACTCATCCAGCAGGACCTCATCATATTTTTCAGAAAGCTCTCTTGCCGCCTGGCTGGGCACATAGGTTTCTCCTTCCTTTTTCAGAAGGATGTCCAGGGCAAAATGTTCCATATCTGAAAAATCCAGAACATTTTTTTCACGCTTCTTTGCCTGGAAACGTTCTGCAAAATCCTTTGTCAGCTTTACCAGCATCTCCAGCGGTGGTGCAGATGCTTCTGTCAGTTCCGTCAGCTCAGCCAGATTTCCGTAAAAATATCGGATTCCCAGTTCCTTCAGATTATCTTTTGCATCTTCGCGAAGAGCTTTTACCAGATTTTTCAGCTGCTCCGATACTCCCTCCATTTTTTTTGAGGAAAGTCTTGCAAACTTCAGATTCCGGAGATTCTGCGCTATCTCATCATAATCCCTTTTAACGGACAGTTGTTTTAACTGCCGAATCAGTATCATATCCTTTTCCAGAGCCTCCAGATAAAGCTCCGGTCCATCCTGGAGCTGACAGGTCTTCATTGCGGTTTCTGTAAGCTCTTCCGCTTCTTTCAGTGCGCAGTCTGCAGCCTCCCACAGATATCGGAACCATCGCGTTCCCTCAAGACCTTTTTCCGGATCCAGATGATAATTCTCCACACATCTGTCCAGCCATTTTTCGGGCCATGGATTACTCATCGCAGCATTATAAAGCTCCAGCACATGTTCCTTCAGTCCTTCATCCGTTTTTCCTGGCGCATAGCATTCCACAAATGCAGTAAAATCTGCCTTTCTTTCTGCATAATGATCTTCAAAAAGCTCCTTCAGCACATCTTCCTGCAAAAGCTTCAGTTCACCCTCATCTGCAGTCCGGTAACCCGGATCCAGTCCGATCAGATGAAAATAATTTCGGATCACATAGGCGCAAAACCCGTCAATGGTAGTGATCTGTGCCGTATGGATCAACGTCATCTGTCTCTGCAGATGCTCATTATCCGGATCTTCAGCCAGTGCCTGATCCAGTCCACGTTCGATACGTTCCCGCATCTCTCCCGCTGCCGCCCTTGTAAATGTCATGATCAGAAGACGGTCAATGTCCACCGGTTTCAAAGGATCCATGATCTTACTTAAGATCCTCTGCACCAGCACTGCAGTTTTACCGGAACCGGCTGCTGCGCTGACCAGAATATTCCGGTCTCGGAGCGTGATGACCTTTTTCTGCTCTTCAGTCCATTTCACTGCCATTCTCTTCCTCTCCCTTCATGATCTTTTTCCACAGTGCATCTTCTTCTATGGACGACAGCCTGTGAAACTCATATCCCGGTATCTTCCTGTCGAAGCCGCACACAGTAAGATACGGACAATATGTGCAGGCATTCTTTTTTCCAAGTTCATAGGGTTCCACTGCCGCATTTCCATCCAGGATCGATTCCCTGATGTCACAGATCTTTCTCCGCACATACGCTCCCAGAGCATCAAACTGCTTCCTTGAGGCAACAGAAGATCTTTTGCTGAAGCTTCCGTCCCGGTTCAGGGATACCGGTATGGAGGCCATAGTGCTGTCGATTTTGGTACTCATATTATCATCTGCCTGTACAAGCCCGTTCATTTTCATTTTCTTCAGCATCTGCTCATTGATGCTTTCCATATCCGCATGGATCTTCTCCTGTATCATAGGATCCTTCACATTATAATAAAACACACCGGCCGGAACGATCTCGCGATCCGGATACTTCCGTTTTTCCACCTGTAATGCTCCATCCAGATAGACCATCAGCTGAAGCTGAAGGCCATGATACAACGCCAGCAGATCAAACGAAGTATTTCCGGTTTTATAATCGATCACCTTCACATAGACCCGGTTGTTCTCCGGTTCTTCCATGATATCCACACGGTCGATCCTTCCGCCCTGAAACCTCACCTCAAATCCTTCCGGCCGGAATGCTCCATGCTTCAGCTGTTCCTGCAAAGCCCATACGGTACGCCGCAAAATACGTCTGGTCCGTTCGATCATATATTCATTTCTCGCACTGCTTTTAAGGATCGTATTTCCGTAATCTGCGGAAACCTGATCCAGACAGCTGTCTATGATACGGTTTCGCTCTTCCTCCGTAAGCTCTGCCCAGTCCAGTCCCTCTTTTCGGACTTCCGCCGCAAATTTTTCCAGTGCCATATGCATGACATTTCCCATATCCATAGCCCGGAACTCATACTCTGCACGTTCTGTAACCTTCAGGCCATACTGCAGAAAATGTGCAAATGCACAGGCCGCAAAACGCTCCAGCCGGGTAGCACTGTACGGGGAAATTTCTCCATAGAGGATCTTTGCCACTGTTTTTCCGATCTTATCTGACGGTCGTTCTGAAAAAGATGCCTCTGTAAGCTTTTTTACAAGGATCCGGTATTCTGGGCTCTGAAGATACCAGCTGTACAGTTCCTGGAAGACCGCATTATCCTGGTAAGCTTCTCCTGCAAGCCCTCTCAGAAAATAATCCAGGCTGATTCCCGGAAGCTCCAGTAATTCCATAGGTTCCTGCATATCTCCGCACTGCCGGATCTTCATTTCCGGAAACATCTCCCGGATATTACTGACAAGAAAGGCCGGACTCAGGGCTTTTCCCTGGCTGTCAGACTGACAGAAGGACAGACAGAGCAGTTCTCTTGGCTTGGTCATGTTCAGATACAGATAAAATCGCTGCATGTTCATCAGTTCCTTGGGCCCCGGTGCAAGCTGGATCCCCTGATCTTTAAAAAATTCTCTGTCAATCTCCGTAAGCATTCCTCCACCGGATGTATTCTTCGGAATATTCCCTTCATTTACTCCCACAAAAAACAGTGCACGGATATCCTTCAGCCTGGTTCTCTCCATATCTCCCACAAGTACCTGGTCCATACTTGGCGGGATCAGAGCCACCTTGGCCTGGTTCAGTCCTGTTTCCAGAAGCTGACGGAAATCCTGGCGGTTCACGGTTTCCTCTCCAAGGATCTCCACCATATTATCCAGAAGTTCCATAACAATTCCGTAGATCTGGGCATATTCCTTTTCCATGGCCTTGTCGCCCTGTTCCTTGAATTTCAGTTCCTGATGCTTCAGTTTCTGCTGCACCTGGCTCCGCACTGCAAACTCGTAGAGAAAAGTACAGTATTCCCGCACCGTCTTTTTCCCACCTTTAAAGCTTAGCGCAAGCTCTCTGGTCTCATCTGCGAACCGCTGCCGGATCTCATTAAGCCTCTGAATGCTTTCCGGCGGCATTCCCCGGTAAATACGCACCCACACTTCATCCCATTTCTTAAATCCACGGATACCAAGAGCCAGCACATAATTCTCCAGAAGGTCTGCTTCCTCCCTGGTCACACAGGACATTCCGCACCGGAGATACCGGAATACACTCTCATAGGAAAAATCCTGCACTGCCATCTCAAGTGCTGCCCGGAAATATTCTACAAACGGATTCATCAGGACCGTATGCTTCTCATCAATGAAATACGGGATCCCTGCTGCTGTAAATACCTGCTTTGCAAGATTTCCATACTCCTCCAGGTTACCTGTGATCACGGCGATCTCACCGTAACGGCAGCCCTTTTCCCTTACAAGTCTGGCGATCCGGCGGGCAGCTTCTTCCATTTCTTTCTGCGGGTTCACTGCCGAAAACATGCAGATCTCATCCTGCGCTTTTTTATATATATTTTTTCGGTAACGGAAGATATTTTTTTCAAGGAAATGAAGGGCAGGTGCCTGGGAAAAGCGGGATTTTCCCACATCCTTCAAAAGAACCGGTGTCTCGATCTCCCTGGTCAGCTCCGAAAGCCCGTGGATCATCTGACGGCTCATATAAAAAAGCTGATAAGGTTTTCCTCTCATGCTCAGATTCTCATCCGCATCCATGGTCACCGTTACCATCACCTTCTCACAGACAGCAAGAAGTTCTCCCACAACACGCATCTGAATAGGCGTAAAACCGGTGTAACCATCCAGAAGGAGTACACTGTTTTTCATTTTTTCAGAAAACGGAAGAGCTTTTTCCAGCGCATCCATTACTTCTTCTCCTGTCATATAATGATCCTTCAGATATCCGGTAAATGCCTGGTAAAGAACAGCTACGTCTTTCAGCTTCATCTGAAGTAACGCTCTGTCACCGGAATCCTCGATCATCTCCTGGATCTCACTGTCCCGGATATCGTACTGCATAAACTCCGACAGGATAGACTTCACTTCATCCAGGTATCCCGCTTTACGCATCTGACCTCCCAGATAGGAAAGCTCCTTTCCATGCTGCTGTACCATCTTCTGCAGCACCATACTCTTACCGGTTTCTTCCAGAAGGATGCGGCTATCTCCTCCAACTTCCTCCAGAACACGGTATGCAAGACGCTCAAAGCTCAGGATATCAATATTCAGGATTCCCCTGCCCGGACTCATCTCCACCAGTGTCTTCTGGGTCTGCATGGTAAACTGCTCCGGCACGATCACATAAAAAAGCTTCTCAGGATGCAGCCCCGCCTGTTCTATGATATTCTGATAAGCATAACAGGATTTTCCGCTTCCGGAACTTCCTATGATAAACTGTAATGACATCTTCATCCTCCCGATCACTTGCAGATTTTCAGTCATTCCGGCGCCATCCTGCGCCTGAAGTATTCCTATCATACCACAAATTCTGCTCCTATAGAACGGTCGTTCTCTATATTCTGAAATATCTGCCTGCTCTTTTCCTTATTTTTCCAGGCACAGTATCGGATAACCTGCGCACAGCTGTGGCATAAATCCTCCCTCCCGATAATAAACTATATAAAAAGCTTTGGGAGGCGTGCGCCATGAGTTCCAAAACCAGGATCATCGTCCTACATATGAAAGAGATCATTTACACAGCTGTCTTTCTGGCTCTCGCTGTTGTTCTGGCTGTCGTTCTTTTCTTCATGTTCGGTCCCGGAAAAAATGCCAGTCATACAGCCAGCGAAAAATCCCGCTACAAGCCGGGCGTCTATACCTCTTCCATCACCCTGAACGAGAATACCTTCGATGTGGAAGTTACTGTAAATGCTGACAGGATCAAGGCCATCCGTCTGGTGAATTTAAATGAAGCCACAAAAGCTTCCTATCCTCTTATGGAACCGGTTCTGGATTCTTTGGCAAGTCAGATCTATTCCAGTCAGTCCCTGGAAGACATTCAGTACGCAGGAGACCGGAAATATACCTCCCAGGTACTCCTTTCAGCTATCACGGATGCAGTAAAAAAAGCGGAGAACACTTAAGCTCTCCGCTTTGCAATCTACGTTCAGATTTCAATCTTCTCCAGCACATCCTGCCAGATCCTTGCACTTGCATCACTTGGCATTCTGAGATCTCCTCTTGGAGAAAGTGCCACACTACCTACCTTCGGGCCATCCGGCAGACAGGAACGCTTGAACTGCTGGGCAAAAAATCTCCGATAGAAGGTTTTCAGCCATTTCAGGATCGTCTCTTTATCATAAATCCCCTCAAAGGTCAAGCAGGCAAGCCTGTAGATCTTATCCGGTGTAAATCCTGCACGCAGCATGTAATACAGATAAAAATCATGAAGCTCATAAGGTCCTACCAGATCCTCCGTCTTCTGGGCGATCTTGCCATCCTTAGGAGGAAGAAGCTCCGGGCTTACCGGAGTATCCAGGATATCCAGAAGAACCTCCTTCAGTTCCTCATCTCCGCAGGTATCCGCATAATAACGTACCAGATGACGTACCAGTGTCTTCGGGACAGAAGCATTTACACCATACATGGACATGTGATCGCCATTATAGGTTGCCCAGCCAAGAGCCAGCTCGGAAAGGTCTCCGGTTCCCACAAGAACACCGCCTTCCTTGTTTGCCGTATCCATCAGGATCTGCGTACGCTCACGTGCCTGGCTGTTCTCATACGTCACATCGTGGATCTCCGGATCATGTCCGATATCCCGGAAATGGATATTTACCGCCTCTTTAATATTTACCTCGGTAAGCCTTGCACCAAGGCAGCGGCTTAACTTGCAGGCATTCTGATAGGTTCTGTCTGTGGTTCCAAAGCATGGCATGGTCACACAGTGGATCTGTTCTCTCGGCATTTCCATCCGGTCAAAGGCACGTGCCATTACAAGAAGCGCCAGGGTAGAATCCAGTCCTCCGGAAAGTCCTACTACCGCACTCCTGCTGTGGATATGCTCCATACGTTTCTTAAGTCCCATAGCCTGGATGTTCAGGATCTCCTCGCAGCGCTCATCACGCTCTTCCTTCACAGACGGAACGAAGGGATACTGTGGATATTTTCTGGTAAGTCTTGTTTCCTCCTCTGCTACGGAAAAATCAACTCTTGTATGACTGCAGGTAGAAACTGCCGGATACGTGGACATTCTTCTTCTCTCATCAGCCAGTCTCTGCACATCAATCTCACTGTAAATGATGCCGTTCTCAAAGCGTCTGCTTTCCGCAAGCATGGAACCGTTCTCTGCGATCATATTCTGTCCGCCAAACACGAGATCCTGGGTAGACTCCCCTTCCCCTGCACTGGCATAAATATATCCGCAGATCAGTCGTGCTGACTGCCCGCTTATCAGAGTTCTCCGGTAGGAATCCTTACCTACCATCTCATCACTGGCAGAAAGATTAACGATGATATGCGCACCGTTGACGGCATGACGGATACTTGGCGGCGCAGGGACCCAGAGATCCTCACAAAGCTCTGCTGCAACGGTGAATTCCGGAAATTCCTTACATTCAAAGATCAGCTCTGTTCCAAAAGGAATTTCATCCCAGAACTCATCCTCCTCATTTTTCTCGCACTTCAGGAAGTCCACAAATTCCACATCTTCTACCTCTGCACCTGCAAACTGTCTCTGCTCATAAAACTCATTATAATTCGGAATATGCGTCTTCGGCACAAATCCCACGATACGGCCATGATTCAGAGCTGCTGCCACATTATAGAGCTTGCCTCTGTGACGCAGCGGGAGTCCCACAAAGATCAGGGCGTCCGTCTCCCTTGTCTCCTCTGCAATATGCAGAAGCTCATCCCACGCACTGTCCAGAAGACATCTCTGGAGAAAAAGATCGTGACAGGTATATCCTGTGATACAAAATTCCGGAAATACCATCAGCTTGACATGTTCCTTTTCCATTTCATGAATGGCCTTCAGGATTTCCTCTCCGTTTGCCTTGCAGTCTGCAACGGTAACTCTCGGCGTTGCCGCTGCCACCTTGATAAAACCATGCTTCATTTTTTCTTCCTCCCGAGTTTTATCGCTTGCACTCTCTTATGATCCTCTTAAGATCTTCCACGGTAAAATTATAATTCTTATTGCAGAAATGGCAGTTCGTCTCAATGTCCTTGCCTTCCTGGATCATCTCGTTAAGTTCTTTTCTTCCGATGCTGATCAGCGCTTTTTCCACACGCTCTCTGCAGCAGTTGCAATGGAACTGTGTGGGCAGTGTATCATTGATCTCTATGTCAAAGCCTTCCAGTACTTTTTCAAGAAGACTTTCCGGTGTGTGTCCCTGCTCCAGAAGATTGGTAACAGAATCGATCTTTGATACGTTTTCCTCAAGCTTTGCGATCACCTCTTCCTCTGCAAAAGGCATCAGCTGTACAATAAAGCCTCCCGCCTGACGGACTGTATTATCCTTATTCATCAGCACACCCAGTCCTACCGCAGACGGAACCTGCTCGCTGGTTGCAAAATAATAGGTGAGATCTTCTGCGATCTCGCTGGTCTGAAGAGCAACCTGTCCCACATATGGCTCTTTCAGTCCCATATCCTTGATCACATCCATAAAGCCTACGCCGACAGCTCCCGCAACATCCAGCTTGCCTTTGCTGTTTGCCGGGATACATACATCCGGATTCCCCACATAGCCCTTTACATTTCCGTGAGAATCTGCAGTTACTGTGATTCCCTGCAGTGGTCCTCCTGCATGGATCCGAAGTGTAAGGAGATCCTTTTCTCCTTTCATCATAGCTCCCATCATGGCACCGCCGGTAAGGAGACGTCCCAGTGCCGCTGTTGCCACCGGACTGGTGTTATGATTCTTTCTCGCTGTCTCCACCATATCGGTTGTAACAGCCGCAAATGCACGGATCTGGCTGTTTGCCGCTGTTGCTCTTACAATATAATCACTCATATAAAAAATTTCCTCCTTTATTTCTCGTCTGACGGAATTTCCTTTCCATGTTCTCTGGCCACAAAAGTCAGTCTTCCGCTGTCCGGCTTCGGTGCATCCTTGGTGTATGCGTCATAAACCGCCAGCGGGATCAGGCCTGCCTTTTCAAGAAGTTCCCTTACTTTCTCCGGATCATAGGCCTTCTGGTAATGAATTTCCTCGTCTCTCTCATAAAGACCATCTTCTCTCGGAAGAAACAGAGTCAGATCATACACATTGATCCCGGCCTCCTCATCAAATTCATTTTCCCAGATAAAGCTTCCCTCTTCCCGATTCTCTGCAATAGTCGTATTTCCAAGCATTTCCCGGTATTTATACGGGGTGTTCATATCAAATATGAAAATTCCATCCGGATCAAGATAATTGTTCACCAGTTTAAATACAGTAAGCAGATCATCCTCCTCTGTGATGTAATTCATACAGTCACAGACGCTGACGACAGCACGTACCGTTCCATAAAGTTCAAACTCCCGCATATCCTGTTCCAGATAAAGGATCTCATGACCGGATTCTGCACGTTTTTCCATGGCTTCGCCAAGCATTTCCTCAGAGTTATCCACACCGATCATATCATAACCGGACTCAGCCAGAAGCTCTGTCATCACTCCGGTCCCACAGCCAAGTTCCAGCACGATCCCGTCTTCAATTCCGTATTCTTTAAGACTTCCTATAAGATATTCCGCCCATTTTTCATATTCCACATTATCCATGAAAATGTCATAAACTCTGGCAAAATCACTGTATGCTTCCATAAAAACCTCCAAATATTTTCCGGGCGTTCCATCGCCCGCAGCGTTCACATTATACCATGTCTTCCTGTATAAGTATACGCCTCTGACATAATATGACACAAAAAATCCGGGACCGCAGCCACAAAAGCTGTGATCCCGGAATTCTTATCTAACCGAATCTCCTGCTGCTCCAGGCTTTACTGTACAGGCATATAGTATACGTCTGCAGCCTCACCGTGCCAGTAGAAGCTTGTTCCATCCTCTTCATATACATCACAGTCATACTGAGAAGAGAAGGTGAAACGGTTTCCTTCGTTATCCATCCATGCACCGTTTCCGTCCGGAACGATAACACGTGGTTTACCATCGGAGTTTCTGTAAATAGTTCTTGTCTCATCTGTGTTGCCAAGCTGCTCATCTGTAAATCCGCCATTTACGATAGCACCGGAGGAGCTGCTGTCAGTGGATGCAGTTCCATTGGAAGAACCATCAGATGTACTGCTTCCGTCTGTAGATGTTCCGTCAGATGCTGCACTTCCGTCTGTAGATGTGCTTCCGTCGGCAGCTGTAGTTCCATCTGCTGCTCCGTCAGAAGAAGCTGTTGCATTACCATCTGCAGATGCACTTCCGTCAGAGGAAGCTGCTGCATTACCTTTACCGGCAGTCTTGGCTGCGGAACCATTTGCCGCACTCTTCAGAGTGGAATCACCAAGGATCGCAAAGCTGTCGACAGACTCCTGAACCTTTTTCAGAGCATCCTCTTTTTTAACAGATGCCACAAGGCTGTAATACTCACTGTCATTTACAAAGTATTTATTGATAGCATATACATAACCGTCACTCTTGGTCGTATCCTTATATTTCACAGTATAGGAATAAATGTTGATTCCGTCTTTCTGATCTGCCTTGTAATCCTGGATCTCAAAATCGGTTCCATTTACCATGTTCTCTGCCTGTGTCATGGAAACTGCCATATCCTGGGAGTTCGGGATCACTGCAGATTCCAGATCTGCACCGGAGCCGTGAAGGATCAGGATCCTGCCCTGGTCCGGAGACTCGAAGCTTACCATATCTGTCTCATCGGACTTGTTGGCCCAGGTTGCATCTGGAAGCTTGATCGCTACGGATTTATCCTTGGATGTATAGGTTGTATTCTGTGCGTCTGCTGCAACAGTCGGTGTAACCTTCGCTTTTTTCGCCGGTGTCGGAGTAGGAGTAGACTCCACAACCACGCTGTCCTCTTTTCCTCCTCCGAAACTACATGCCGTCATGACACCAGAAAGAGCAACAGTCATAGCTAAAAGTGCAATAAATTTTTTATTCTTCATAGTATCCTCCTCATAATCATCATCAGTCACAAAGTGTGTCCGGAATATTCACTCCTGAACACACTCTTTGCTATAGTTTACGATTTTATTACAGCTTTGTCAATTGATTTCTCCCTGTACTTTATGAATATCCTGTAAGCAGATATCCTGCTCCGTACAGGATTTTTCTAACATTATAATTTTCCCAGATATACCTATCTTATTCTCTTCTTATGCTGATCCTGTATTTCCCGTTTTACGCCTTCATTACGAAAGTTCTGATTTATTCCCCACCAAGTAAGCCTCCTGTTTTAATGACAAATATCTCCTTGAATCTGTCCCCTCTTTTTTTTCTATAATTGTGTCTTTATTCATGTACACTCATGTTGTAAAGTATACCCAACCAAAAATATATGAAAAGAGGACATCCATACATCGATGTTTTCGGGAAAGGATCTATCACTATGGAAAAAGCAGTTCAGACATCTCAGAGAACTGACCAGGAGCTTTCATCTGTTCAGTTTCTCACCATTACAGCCGCATTTGTTGCACTGACTTATATCTTCACCGCATTTATTAATGTTAAGCTTCCGATCGCAGCCAACGGCGGACTGATCCACCTTGGAAATGTACCGTTATTCATCGGTGCCATTTTATTCGGAAAGAAAACCGGAGCCATTGCCGGTGGGATCGGAATGGGGCTCTTTGACCTTCTCTCCGGCTGGACCCTGTGGGCACCATTTACTCTTATTATTGTAGGGATCATGGGCTTCACAGTAGGTAAGCTCACAGAGGATCCCCGGCACCAGAACATGAAATGGTATGTGATCGCCATTGCCGCAGCCTGCGTGATCAAGGTTGCAGGATACTACATTGCAGAGGTTATCATCTACGGAAATCCACTGGCACCGGTATCTTCCATCCCGGGAAACCTGGTCCAGATCGGTGTTGCAGCTGTCATCGTTCTCGTAGTGATCACACCATTAAACCTTGCAGCAAGAAAAACCGGATTAAAAAAATAGCTGTAACAGCTGCCGTAATTTGCGGAAATAATATAAAGATCAAGAGGTGAGCTTATGTATAAGATCATGACACCGGGACCTACACAGGTCGCAGAAAATGTCCGTCTGGCAAGAAGCATGGAATGCACAAATCCGGATCTGGACGAAGATTTTGTCGAATTTTATAAAGAAACCTGCGAGAAGATCAGCACTCTTCTCCATACCTCCAACGAAACCCTCATCTTAAGCGGTGAGGGTATCCTTGGACTGGAGGCTGCCATTGCTTCCATGACTGAGCCCGGAGATAAGGTTCTTGTTCTGGACAATGGTATCTACGGAAAAGGCTTTGCCGATTTTGTTTCCATGTACGGAGGCAGACCGGAGCTTTATACCAGAGATTATCAGAACACTCTCGATGTAAAGGAACTGGAAGCCTTCCTTGCGGATAACCATAACTACAAATATGCAACCGTAGTACACGGCGATACTCCAAGTGGCATGCTCAACGATGTATCTGCCATCTGCCCGCTTCTAAAAAAATACGGGATCCTTACTGTTGTAGATTCTGTCTCCGCTTCCTTCGGCGAGCCTCTGAACATTGATGCATGCCAGATCGATATCATGTGCGGCGGATCGCAGAAGGTGGTATCTGCACCTCCGGGACTTACCTTTGTTGTAGTCAGCAGCGATGCAAAGAAGGCAATGACTGAAAGAAAGACACCCATTGCTTCTTTCTACGCAAATCTCACAACCTTCGCACATTATTATGAAGAAAAATGGTTTCCATATACCATGCCGATCAGCGATATCTATGGCCTGCGGGCTGCTATTGACAACATTGCCGATGATCCCGGGATCCTTACACGCCATGCCAAAATCGCCGCAGCCTCCCGAAAGGCCATTACAGGAGCCGGACTTAAGCTGTATCTCCACAGCGGCTATTCCAACACGGTAACTGTTTTTGAAGTCCCGAAAGGCACCACTGCTGCTGCGATCCTGGACGGAGTCAGAAAAGACTATAACATCATGCTGGCAGGCTCCTTCGATGTCCTTGCCGGAAAGGTTATCCGCATCGGTCACATGGGAAATAATGCAGCTTTCTACAATGTACGTGAAGTTTTCCATGCTCTGGACGGAACCCTGCAGAAGCTTGGCGTTCCTCTTACCGGATCCATGGAAGAAATCTTCTGCGAAAATATGAAATAGACAAAAAAACGCTGTAAAAGAAAATTTATCACTGCTGTTTCTCCATTTTGCCGGTATAGCCGGTAAGATGAAGAGACAGCTCACATTTCCATTTACAGCGTTTTGTAATGTTATTTATTCTGTTATTTCATACATATACAATTCATGCAACGCCCTGGTTGCCGCAATATATCTGGCTCTCTGCACGATCGGACTTCTGTCAGTCCCCGGAAATACAGAAAATACCTGATCAAATTCCAGTCCCTTTGCCATATAAAACGTGGTAACAGTAAGACCTTTTTTGAAATTTGTGCTGTCCCTGTGAAGCAGTGACAGCCTTTCCTTTGTGTCAAAGCCCTCTGCTTCCAGTTTTTTCTGAAGAATATAATATGCCTCTCTCGCTTCATCTGCAGTTCTGGTGATCACCGCTGCTGTCTCGTAAGAAAGCTCCTCCCCGGTCTCAGTCCCATCTGTCTCCGAAGCCGCATTTTCCGGCATGTCTTCGTCGGCTTCCGCCACTGTCTGCTTCTCCAGTCTCAGTTCCTTTACCACACGCTCCAGTGCCTCGGTAAGCCCCGTAAATTCTTTCTCTTCCACCGGTTTTCCATGGCGTTCAAAAAGCTCCACCTCTGTGATCCCCGCAAGCTTATTCGCATAGGAAGCAATCTCAATGGTATTACGATAGCTCTTATTCATCACGATCCTTCTGATATCCTTGCCAAAGATCTTCGGAAGGAATGTAAGCACATCCTGCTGGTCCCCATCCATGGTCTGCTCCCGATCTCCCAGGATCGTCATTTTGCATTTAAAAAGCCTCTGGATGATGAGATACTGGATCATGGAATAATCCTGCATCTCATCCACGATCAGATGGCGGACACCGCTGTCTTCCTGCTGGGTCTCCAGACGGTATTTCAGATACAGAACCGGATACACATCCTCATAACGAAGCTTTCTTTTTTCGTACTGTACCTGTGGAAGCGCCGGAAATCCCTCCTGCCTCAGGAAACGATTGTATAACACATAAAGATCTCTTGTCTCATACATCCGGTAAAAACGACTCTTCACAGCATCCCTTTCTTCCTCCGGAAGGTCAAAGCCCTTCAGCGTTTCCACCTCATCAATGAAATACTCTGCCACTGCATCCATTCTGGAAAGCAGCGGGATATCCATGAATTTAAAATAAAACAGTTCAATAATTTCCTGTTCTTTTTTTACTACGCCACGATGTTCTATATCCCGGAAATTCATAAGACTGTCTTCCAGTTCTGCCAGATACCCTTCCATACGGTCCAGAAAATCCCGGGACTGTTTTTCCTTCAGAAGCTCCTCATCACATAAGCCTGAGATCTGCCGCTCGATCAGATCATAACGATCCTCGCAGTCAGACACTGTATTTTTCAGTCTCTTATAGGCAAAAAGATCAAAGCTCATCTCCCGGATGTTCTCCTCACCAAGCTCCGGCAGGATATGGGAAATATAATCCGAAAATACTCCGTTGGGCGAAAGTACCAGCACAGAAGAGGATTTCAGATTCTTTCTGTCATGATAAAGGAGATATGCGATCCTGTGCAGGGCAATGGAAGTCTTTCCGCTTCCTGCAGCCCCCTGGATCACCATGATCCTGTCCGAGGTGTTTCGGATAATAGCATTCTGCTCCTTCTGAATGGTTCGGATAATGTTTTTCAGCTGTACATCTCCGTTGCTTCCAAGCTCTGCCTTCAGGATCTCATCATCAATTTTCACATCGCTCTCGAACTCGTAGATCATTTTTCCGCCACGGATCTTATACTGCCACTTTGCCGCAATATCTCCATGGATATCACCCAATGGGGCCTGATAGGAGGCCGGTCCTTTGTCAAAATCATAGAACAATCCGGACACCGGTGCCCTCCAGTCATAGATCAGAGGCAGACCACCATTTTCCTCCGCAAGGTTTGCGATACCTATATAAAAGATCTCCGGCTCATCATCACCCTCATAGCAGAAATCCACTCTGCCAAAGAATGGTGAATCCATCATCTTACGGAATCTGCGGCGCAGCTCGATCTTTTCATTGCTGGCATTGATCTCATGGAGAAGTGCCTGCTGGTTATCAAAATTTTCGTAGCCATACTGGTCCATTTCTGTGTAGTTTTCCCAGTAATACTCGTGCATTCCTTCGATTTCTTTCTGACCGGCCTCTATGGAATCATCCAGCTGTGTGATCCGGTGCTTTAATGTCTCTGTTACATGTAAAAGGTATTCACGTCCGTTTTCTGCTGCCATACGCCTTAATCCACCACTACCGCTGTTCCGCTTGCTGTAACCATCAGCATGCCATTATCCGCGCCAAGCACTTCGTAATCAATATCCACACCGATCACTGCATTAGCTCCCATTACACCTGCGCGCTGCTCCAGCTCTGCCAAGGCATCTTCTCTGGCTTTCTGAAGTTCTTCCTCATAACAGGCACTTCTGCCGCCAAAGAAATTCCGAAGACCCGCGCCAAGATCTTTCATAAAATTTACTCCTGAGATCACCTCTCCAAATACGATTCCTTTATATTCACGGATTGCTCTTCCCTCTACCGATGGTGTTGTCGTTATGATCATGGTAAAATCCTCCCGTTTCTGTCATTTTTCATGGACACTCCAGGATTATTTCCGAAAACATGCTCCGGAGTGTTTATTACAGAATTATACCCGAAAGCGGAACAGATGTATAGAGTAAAAAAGCGAAGCGGACATTCGAAATCCGCTTCGCACCTTTTAAATAATAACGATTGATCTCAGTCTCACGCCTGAGCCTCTTTTTTCTCGAACTGACTGTTATACAGATCCGCATAGAAGCCCTTCCGTGCCAGCAGCTCTTCATGCTTTCCCTGCTCAATGATATCTCCGTCCTTCATGACAAGAATCAGATCTGCATCCTTAATAGTAGAAAGTCTGTGGGCGATAACAAAGCTGGTTCTGCCCTTCATCAGGTTATCCATAGCCTTCTGGATCTGCATTTCTGTTCTTGTATCAACGGAAGATGTGGCCTCATCCAGGATCAGGATCTTATTGTCTGCCAGGATCGCTCTTGCAATGGTAAGCAGCTGCTTCTGCCCCTGGGAAACATTACTGGTTTCCTCATCCAGGACCATCTGATAGCCGCCGGGCTGCTGCATGATAAAGTTGTGGATATGAGCCGCTTTTGCTGCCGCGATCACCTCTTCATCCGTTGCGTCCAGTCTTCCGTAGCGGATATTTTCCATAATGGTTCCGGAAAACAGCCAGGTGTCCTGCAGCACCATTCCAAACATCTCACGGAGATTGCTACGGTTGAAGTTCCGGATATCATGTCCGTCAACCTTGATGCTTCCGCCATTTACATCATAAAAACGCATCAGCAGCTTTACGATCGTCGTTTTTCCTGCACCTGTAGGTCCTACAATGGCGATCTTCTGACCGTCATGCACATCTGCGGAAAAATCATTTACAATGATCTTATCCGGATTATAACCGAATCTCACATGCTCAAACTGTACATTTCCTTCCAGTCCCTCAATGGAATCCGGGTTCTCCGGCTGAAGCTCTTCCTCCGGCTCCTCAAGAAATTCAAATACCCGCTCAGAAGCTGCCGCCGAAGACTGCAGAAGGTTTGTAACCTGGGCGATCTGCTGGATCGGCTGTGTAAAGTTACGAATATACTGGAAGAAGGACTGGATATCTCCAACCTCGATAGTTCCTTTGATGGCAAAAAGCCCTCCGAGAAGTGCCACCATCACATATCCCAGATTTCCCACAAACTGCATGATCGGCATCATCATCCCGGAAAAGAACTGTGACTTCCATGCAGACTCATAAAGCTTCTGGTTGTCATGCTCAAATTCCTTCAGCGCATCCTGCTCTTTGTTGAATACTCTTACCACATCATGGCCGCCGAAATTTTCCTCAACCTGACCATTTACTTTTCCCAGGTACTCCTGCTGTGCCTGGAAATATTTCTGGGAGTGTTTCATTACTTTATTAATGATAAGCATGGAAACCGGCAGGATCAGCACTGCTGCCAGTGTCATCCACACGTTGATGGAAAGCATCATGATAAATACACCGATCAGTGTTGTTACGGATGTGATCAGCTGTGTCATGCTCTGGTTGATGCTCATCTGCAGGGTATCCACATCATTTGTTACCCTGGAAAGGATCTCACCGTTTGTTCTGCTCTCGAAATAATTCATTGGCAGACGGTTGATCTTCTTTGAAATATCCTTTCGGAGATTGTATGTAACATCATTGGAGATCCCCGTCATGACAAATCCCTGGATCAGGGAAAAGCATGCACTTGCCACATACAGTCCCAAAGTCCACAGAAGGATCATTCCGATCTTACTGAAATCAATACCGCCTGTACCGTTTACCTTGGCAACCAGACCATTGAACAGCTCTGTGGTAGCTTTTCCAAGGATCTTCGGGCCTGCAATATTAAACGCTGTACCTGCCACTGCAAAGATAAACATCAGGATAAAACGGAATTTATATCTGCCCATATAGCCAAAGAGCTTTTTCATGGAGCCTTTGAAGTCCTTGGCCTTCTCTGTTGGCTGCATTCCGTGTCCGCCCATCGGGCCTCTTCTTCTCTGCTGACTCATGCCAATTCCTCCTCTGATAACTGACTCATGGCAATCTGGCGATATACCTCGCAGGACTTCATCAGCTCCTTATGGCTTCCGATCCCTGCCATATGTCCATCGTCCAGTACAAGGATCTTATCTGCATTTAAGATCGTACTGATACGCTGTGCCACGATAATGGTTGTTGCTTCTTTTGTATGTTCTTTCAGCGCTTTTCGAAGTGTGCTGTCTGTTTTGAAATCCAGTGCGGAAAAGCTGTCATCAAAGATAAAGATCTCCGGATCTTTTGCGATAGCTCTGGCAATGGAAAGCCTCTGCTTCTGTCCACCGGAAACATTGCTTCCTCCCTGTGCGATCGGAGTCTTATATCGCTCCGGCTTGGTGTCGATAAACTCCGTAGCCTGTGCAACCCCTGCTGCTTTTTTCACTGCATCCTCCGAAATCTCTGTCTTTCCGTAACGGATATTGGAATCAATGGTTCCTGAGAAAAGTATACCCTTCTGCGGAACGTAACCGATCCTATCACGGACATCCTTCTGTGTCATTTTCCGGACATCCACGCCATCCACTTTCACAGATCCTTCTGTTGCATCATAGAAACGCGGGATCAGATTGATCAGTGTACTCTTACCGCTTCCTGTACTTCCGATGATCGCTACTGTCTCACCTTTTTCTGCCTTGAAGGAAATATCTGTGATAACATTCTCTCCTGCCTCCGGATATGCGAAGCTTACATGATCAAATTCTACAGTCCCCTTCACATCCTGGGAAGGCTGTACCGGATCCTCCGGATCCTGGACACTGACTTCTGTCTCAAGCACCTCGTTGATACGGCGTGCAGATACATTTGCTCTCGGCAGCATGATAGACATTGCTGTGATCATCAAAAATGACATGATGATCTGCATTGCATACTGGATAAATGCCATAACATCACCAACCTGCATGCTTCCGCTGTCTACCGCATAAGAACCGCTGTAGATGGTCAGTACGGAAACTGCGTTCATGATCAGCATCATCACCGGCATCATAAATGTCATACAACGGTTTACAAAGAGGTTTGTCTTCATCAGAGTGATATTTGCATCCTCAAAACGCTCCTCCTCATGTTTTTCACGGCTGAATGCACGGATAACCGGAATACCGGTAAGGATTTCTCTTGTTACCAGGTTCAGCTTATCTACCATGGTCTGCAAAGCTGTAAATTTCGGCATTGCAATCCTGAACAGCATTGCCATAAATGCCATGATCAGTACAATGGCCACCCCAAGGATCCATGTCATGGAGGAATCTCTCTGAAGCACGCGGATCACACCACCGATTCCAAGGATTGGCGCGTAAAGCACGATACGGAACATCATAGCCATTACCTGCTGGATCTGCTGGATATCGTTCGTGCATCGTGTGATCAGGGATGCTGTTGAAAACTTATGGTACTCTCTGCTGGAAAAACCTATGACTTTGTTATAAACCAGTCCACGGAGATCATGTCCCATAGATGCAGCAACTCTGGATGAAAGAAATACCACACATACTGCAGCCATCATGGTGACCAGTGCCATCAGCACCATGCGGATACCTGTTGCTTTCATGTAATCCATCTGTATGGCATCCACATCTTCACCCATGGCTTCATATTCTGCACGAACATAGGAAACACCTGCCTGTGTGATGATGGATTCCTGCATCTTGTCGATCTTTTCTCCGACCTGGTCCTTCATAGCAGCCAAAGCCTCTGCCGGCATCTGAGAAAGAGCCGCCAGTGGATCCGTCCCTTCCGGGATTCCCATTTTTGCAAGAGCTGCCTTTGATTCTTCACTGTCGGACATCAGAGTAGAAACGATCACCATCGGTTTGCCGAAGATATCGTTGAGTTCTTCTCTGTCTTCTTTGGAGATTTTATCCTTTAATACCAGATCATCTCCCTCTTCCTCATAAAATCCATCCACAGTTTTCGCATCATCCTCTTCCATAAACAGCTTCAGACTGTCCATAGACGTCTTTCTGATCTTCTCAGGAACACTGTCTTCAATACCGTTCTGCTGAATTCCCACATTAATGATATTTGATGTGTAATTCGGCAGAGACAGATCACAGTATGCCTGAAGAAAAAGAAGCGCAATGATGAGTACGATGTAACCTGCAGATCGTTTCAGATATTTCATCAGTTTAATCACGTTTCTGTTCCTTCCTTTCTGTCATTTCATCCGGATGAAGCTTTTCTATGGCTTCCTCCGGCTGGATCTTTTCGATATTTACAAGGATCTGCTCCAGAAATCTCCGAAGCAGGCACTGTTCCGCCTCACTGAAGCCTTCCATCATCACAGCCTCATTTTTATGGATCCGTTCCAGTGCTTTTGCCTTGATTTCCTTTCCCTTTTCTGTCATGTAGATCCTGGTCACACGCTGGTCCTTTTCATCCGGTTTCTTATAAAGAAAGCCTGCTTTCTCCAGTCTCTGTATCGATACATTTACCGTAGGCGGCTTGATATGCAGGATCTTTGCAATTTCCCGCTGACTCAGGCCATCCCTTCCGGACACAAGCCCCAGAACCGGTATCTGTCCCGGATAAATCCCAAGCTCCTGCATCTGACCAAAGCATTTCGTCATAAAATAACGGTCTACCTTCATAAACAGAGATAAAAAGCTGCTCTGCCTTTCTTTCTCATCTTCCTCCTTACAAAACACGCTGTCACTCCTCTCTCATCCGATCAGACACCTGCTCTTTGTTAATGATATACGAAGCAGTGATCTTCTTTTTTAATTAGTCGGCTAACTATATATAATATACATCTGCACAAAAAATGCAACTGGTTTTTGTGAATTTTACACTTTTTTAAGATTTACAGCTTCTTTAATTTCCACCTGAAATCTATTAATTAATTTGTCAAGCTAATTTATTTTCTGCTGTTTTTCCTATTTTTTTCGCAAAAAAAAATACCCGCTTCGTTTTTTTATTCGAAACGGGTACTTCTTTCTGTTCCTGATTTTCTTATACAAACTGATTCACAGCCGGATCATAAGCATAATCGATCATGTCAAGCTTATCCTCCAGTTCTTTCCGGTTAAGTCCTCTGTCCTCACAGAAGGCATCCAGGGATCTGTAAAAATCCCGCAGCTGTGTATTTACGTAACTTAAAAGCATTACCGGGTCCTTTGGTATCATAATCTGTTTCCATCCTTTTATCTGATATTTATCCAATATCCCAGATGCTGCTGGATAGCTGTCTGATCTGAAATATCAGATTTACTATCTTACCAATTCTATTTTTTGTCAAGAGCCAGTAAAAAAATTTTTCAGGATTTTTTATTTCTTCAGTATCTGATAAAAATATTCCATTCCTTGTCCCCAAAAAAGAACTGCCTGGTTCCGATTTTCATCCTGAAATGGATTTCTATCAGAACCGACAGTTCTTTTCCTTGTCAATCTATCATAACTTTATGGAGTTATTTTTTACTTCGTGCTGACGGTAAACGCTCCGTCCTTCACATCCAGCACAATGGTATCTCCGGCATGTACATCACCGGAAAGGATCTTCTTGGCTGTCAGTGTCTCCACATAATTCTGGAGATAACGCTTCAGAGGACGTGCGCCGTAAACCGGATCATAACCGTTATCCACTACCATCTGTTTGGCAGCATCTGTAAGCTCCAGAGAAAGCTCCTGGTCAGCCAGACGGTCGCTGAGCTCTTTGACCATAAGATCTACGATCTTACCTACATTATCCTTGGTCAGCGGCTTGAACATGATGATCTCATCCAGACGGTTCAGAAATTCCGGACGGAAATGACCACGAAGATCATTCATAACCTGTTCCTGTGCCTCCGGTTTGATATCTCCCTTCTCGTCGATACCGTCAAGAAGGTACGGAGAACCAATGTTGGAAGTCATGATCAGGATCGTATTCTTAAAATCAACCGTACGTCCCTGTGAATCCGTGATACGTCCATCGTCCAGTACCTGCAGAAGTACATTGAATACATCCGGGTGAGCCTTCTCGATCTCATCAAAAAGAACAACACTGTACGGTTTTCTTCGAACGGCCTCTGTCAGCTGTCCGCCTTCCTCATATCCGACATATCCTGGAGGCGCTCCGATCAGACGGGACACGGAATATTTCTCCATGTACTCACTCATATCGATACGGACCATATTCTGCTCATCGTCAAACAGTGTGGCAGCCAGAGTCTTGGCAAGCTCTGTTTTACCAACACCGGTTGGTCCAAGGAACAAGAAGGAACCGATCGGCTTTGTGGGGTCCTTGATTCCGGCTTTGGAACGAAGGATCGCATCTGTTACAAGACGAACACCCTCATCCTGTCCTACTACACGTTTGTGCAACTCATCCTCAAGGCCCAGCAGCTTGGTTCTCTCACCTTCTGTCAGCTTGGTTACCGGAATACCGGTCCATCTGGAAATGATACGAGCAATCTCATCATCTGTGACAGCCTCATGTACCAGGCTTCTGTCACTCTCCTTAACCTGCTTCTCCTCAACCTCCAGCTGCTGCTGAAGCTTCGGCAGCTCGCCATACTGCAGCTCTGCTGCTTTCTCCAGATCGTAATTCTGTTTTGCTTTCTGGATCTGTTTATTGATATCCTCGATCTGCTCACGTAATTTCTGAAGCTTCTCTACGGAATGCTTCTCATTATCCCACTGAGCTTTCTGGGTATTAAAAGTATCTCTCAGCTCTGCAAGTTCTTTCTGCAGATCAGCCAGACGCTCTTTACTTAAGTTGTCAGTTTCTTTTTTCAGGGCAGACTCTTCAATCTCCAGCTGCATGATCTTACGTCTCTGCTCATCCAGCTCTGTCGGCATGGAATCCAGCTCCGTCTTGATCAGCGCACAGGCTTCATCAACAAGGTCGATGGCCTTATCCGGGAGAAAACGGTCTGTAATGTATCTGTGTGAAAGTGTGGCAGCTGCAACCAATGCACTGTCTGTGATCTTAACACCGTGGAATACCTCATATCTTTCTTTCAGGCCACGGAGAATGGAAATGGTATCTTCCACTGTCGGCTCATTTACCATAACCGGCTGGAAACGACGGGCAAGTGCAGCATCCTTCTCAATGTACTGTCGGTACTCATCCAGAGTTGTTGCACCGATACAGTGCAGCTCACCTCTGGCAAGCATAGGCTTCAGCATGTTTCCTGCGTCCATGGCGCCGTCTGTCTTACCTGCACCCACGATCAGATGAAGCTCATCGATAAACAGAATGATCTGTCCTTCGCTCTTCTTCACTTCCTCAAGTACCGCTTTCAGACGTTCCTCAAACTCGCCACGATACTTGGCACCTGCAACCAGCGCACCCATATCCAGGGCAAAAATCTTCTTATTCTTAAGACCTTCCGGTACATCTCCTGCCACAATACGCTGTGCCAGTCCCTCGATGGCTGCTGTTTTACCAACGCCAGGCTCACCGATGAGAACCGGGTTGTTCTTGGTCTTACGGGAAAGGATACGGATAATATTCCGGATCTCCATATCACGGCCGATCACCGGATCAAGCTTCTGGTTCTTCGCCTTCTCCACAAGATCCTCACCATATTTATTCAGGGTATCATAGGTTGCCTCCGGGTTGTCACTGACAACTCTCTGGTTTCCTCTGACTGTAGATAATGCCTGAAGAAAACGCTCTCTGGTGATTCCGAATTCATTGAATAGCTTCTTCATGCTCGGGCTTGGATTCTTCAGCATGGAAAGGAACAGATGCTCAACCGATACATACTCATCTCCCATAGCCTTCGCTTCGTCCTCTGCACTGACCAGTGCCTTGTTCAGATACTGACCAAATCGAAGCTCTCCACCGGAAACCTTAACTCTGGCATCCAGTGCCTTCTTAACTGTGTCAATAAAATATTCCTTCTGGATTTCCATCTTCTCGATCAGCTTGAGGATCAGGCTGTCCTCCTGTGTCAGCAAGGCATACAGAAGGTGTTCCTCTTCGATCTCCTGATTGCCATATTCATAAGCAATCTTTTCAAGATCCTGGACAGCCTGTACGGATTTCTGTGTAAATTTACTGATATTCATAGGCTTTCCTCCTATTCTATGAAAAGCATTTCCAATATTCGCATACTGGAAATGCTGTGCTTTTTTCTTGTTCTAGGAGAACTATAACACCGTTTGTTAGCACTGTCAAGAGGTGAGTGCTAATATTTTGAGATTTTTTTTGCAAACCTTGATTTTACGAGGTTTGCAACACTTTTTCTTCCTTATAATCATCACTTTTTCTTGATTTGACACCATTTTGACACCAATTTTTTTATTTTTGGTGTCAACTAATTGCTACGCTTTCCAGCCTTGTGATTTCACTCTCAATTCTGGACATCTCACTTACATGGTTATATACGTCCATTGTTACATCTATGTGGGCGTGTCCCATAATATATTGAAGAACTTTTATGTCTATCCTCTTTTCTGCCATTCTGGTACAAGCCGTATATCGCATAATGTGAGCGGATACCGTTGGTAACAATTCAGCATTTCTATGTTCAGTCTTTGCAATTTGAACTTCTTTTTTGTTATATGCGTCTACAATATTATATAAGATATTGTTTATTGCACTAGGCATGAGCGGTCTGCCGGACTTTGCCATGAAAATGAATCCTTTATAACCGTCTATCTCAACATCTTTTCCTTTTTGAAGCATAAAGTTTAATTTCTTTTGTTCTTCAAATGCTCTTTGTACATCTGATGTCATAGGGATATTTCGGATTCCAGAATCCGTCTTTGGCGTGGAAATATGGAATTTATAGCCATCTCCTAAATCTTTATAAATCAACTGATGGTCAATACTTACCGCTTTTGTTCTGACATCTACATCTTCCCAAGTCAATCCAATCAGTTCTCCGCACCTTACACCAGTTCCTAACATGATTCTGAGCATTGGATAGTAGGTGTTGTATACTTGATTATTTTTCACAAATTCCAGCATTTTTTCCTGTTGTAAAACTGTTAAGGCAATACGTTCTTCTGCCTGTCTACCATAATCACTGATAGAAAACTTTGCCGGATTCTTGCGGATAATATCATCATCAACAGCCATTTCCAGTGCCGGATAAATCATATTGTTAATAAATTTTATTGTAGAATATGCGTATCCCGCTTTAGAAAGTTTTGAGTAAAACGATTTGATGTGTGATGGTAAAATCTGAACAACCTTGATGTTTCCAATTTCGTCTTTGACACGATTCTCCCATGTTTTCAGATAATTTGCTCTAGTAGATTCTTTCAGCTCCCCAGTGGACATATATCTTTCAAACAATTTATTAAGAGTAAGTTTTTTGATTGCTCCATCAGTTAAAATGTTATCTTCCAAGTCTTTTGCAATCTGCTTTTCCTTTTCCCTTAATTCCGGTAAATCCTTTGCATATACTGTCAGACGTTTTCCGCTTCTTATATCTGTATAACGGTAACTGTATCTACCATCTTTACGCCAGCTTTCGCCCTCTCTTAATTTTCTTCCTTTATGGTCTTTTCTGCTATTTGCCATGAGAAACATTCCTTTCTGTAATAGCCCCCTTTTTTGTTCTCATGACGTGGTTATGTCTATAAATATTATACCATATATCACAAGAAACATAAACGAAAAAGGGTGTTATTCTTCCAGATATGAGAGGTAATTTTTGACTTTTTCTACCGAATAAAGAACCCTACGTCCAATCACAATTTTTGCTCCTGCCTGTTCTCCAATCTTTCTTGCAGTAGCATGACCACAAGATAACATTGCAGATAATTTATCTATATTTACCGTTATCGGCTGTGAAGTTGGTCTTTCTTTTGTTTTGTTCATCTGTCAGTCCTCCTTTTACCGACCTGTATTATCGTCATTTTCTGCACACCAGTAAAAGTATCACTCTCCTTTACCATGTGCTTTTTATAAGCAGTCAGACGGCTTCGGCAAGCTCCGCTGGTATCTCAACCATTCCCATTCCTGTGGGCTGAACCGTGTCATACGGGTGTATCATTATCCTGTGTTGCAGGTCA
Organism: Blautia sp. MB18-30; assembly: GCF_023669475.1. NCBI lineage: Bacteria > Bacillati > Bacillota > Clostridia > Lachnospirales > Lachnospiraceae > Blautia > Blautia sp. MB18-30. Next base: position 92,642 of record NZ_JAMOYY010000001.1, read on the forward strand.
TGGCAGAACGACTTTTCCAACGGTCGCTCCCAGATCATTGCATGAATCGCTATCTCCCGATTTGAAAAGTCACGGCGTACAATCTCTGACGGCTCACTGCAAGCACAAACGTATCTGACTACTTTATTCACTTGTCAAAGAACTGTTAGGCTCTTGTCAGCCTGTATCAATTCATTTTTACAAATGGACTGATACAGAATGATAAGAAAAAGCGGAACAGGAAAGAGGGGAGTTTGTTAAATCATGCTCCGCTCAAATATTACTTAATGTTCGTCTATTTCAAATTCACATATCATTTTCAAAAGGGCTTCTCTGATACGTCCCTTTAATTCCATATCAACCACAATGTATACGTTGCCGTATTCATCGTAGAATGGGCGTAAACAGCATTTTGATATGTACGCTTCATAGAACAGCAACAGCTTCTCTATGGCGTTTTCGTTACCGTCTACGGCTGATGATATGAGGTAGAAAGATGGAAGTGTATGTTGCTTATTCTTCATCTTGTTTTTTCTCCTTTAATTGTTTTCTGATTTCTTCAAGTGAATTTCTTCTGTGCCTGTATGATGTACTTCGGTTGATGTTCAGCTTTTCGCCTATCTCCGAATCACTCATATCCAAGAAGAAAAACATCAATACAATGTTCCGGCTCTGCTCCGGCAACTGTTTCAGTGCTTCTGCAAGTTCTTCATCAAGTACACGGATTTCTATACCGCACACATCGAACGTTGTATATTCACTTTCGTAATCGTCCCATACAATCAATTTTTCAACAACAATCTCTGGAAGCTCACAAAAGGATACTTCCTTTGCCTGTCGTCTGGCTAATTCCTTGCGGTAATTACGGACAATTCCTTTCACAACTTTTTTGAGCTTACAGTCGAACTGACACTGTATCGTCTTTTGGAAGTCTGACGGTTTCACAATCACACCCCCTTTCCGCTATGAAGTGAAAAGTATGTATCCCTCTTTCCGCACCATATCTGTACAGCAGGGTGTGATTTGTTGCAGAATCAAAAAAATTCTTTATGTTATAAAAAAGACAAAATGCGTCTGCTCGCAGAACGCAAGTAAACGCATAGGAAATAAAAAAGCCAGTATATTGAATTGTCAGTTCGTATTTATAGTCGAAATTACCCGGAGAGGGAGCTACGCTTTTTTTAATTGATGTAACTCATGTACACTATGAATAACCAAAACAGACACGGTAAATCAACCTCCAATCGGCTACCGTGTCCCTGCAAGTCGTCATAGGTTTGTGTAAACGCAAAGAAACGGCGGCTCTGAAAATCAAAGTCGCCGTTTCATACGCGCATGAAAATATGTCTGCTCCACGACGGCTTTTTTTCTTTTGCCGTCGTCCGGCAGATTGCATTTTTATTCTTTACTTATATGCTATATGTTAATTTTGTGGATTTCATAAAGATTTGAAAAATAATGAGCGATACCGCAGTACCGCTCACCAAATTTCTAATATGGAATTTTGATAATAACCTGTGCGCCGCCAGTCTTTTTAGAATTGCTTAAAACAAGCTGCCCGCCATGTTGCTTGATAATGCTGCTTGTGATATAAAGTCCCATACCAAAGTGCATATTAGAAGTACGGCTTTTGTCGCCCATGAAAAACTGTTCCTGTGCATGATGTAGGGCCTCCGGTGTGAAGCCGCCTCCCTCGTCCGTTATAGATATATGTAAAAAGCAGTCCGTTTTTTGCACCGTTACATAAATTGTCCCCTGTGGTGGAGAATAGTCTAACGCATTGCTTATCACATTCATAATTGCCCGTTCCAACAGCAGCTTATCCGCCTTGAGTGTGCCCAGGTTAGCCCCCGTTTCCAGTTGCAGACAAATTCCTTTGGTAAGGCATAAAGAGCTTGCCTGCGCTTTAATCTGGCCCATGTAATCAGCTATATCAAATTTCTCCAAATGAAGCTGATACCCGGCGATTGTCCGGGAAATGTCAATTAACGCTTTAATATAAATGCCTATCTGTTCGGAGCTTTCAGTAATGTAACCCGCATATAGACGTTGTTCGTCGTCAAGCTCCGTTTCATTTATCAAATCAATATTTCCTTGAATGACGGTCAAAGGTGTTTTCAAATCGTGAGCGAGTGCTGCAATCTGTTCTCTCTGTAACTGTTCCGCGTTCCATTGCTTCTCTAAAGATATTTTCAGATTATCTTTCATATTTGCAAAAGAACAAAGTACGTCCTCAAATTCTTTGATTTTTGAATGTTCCACTTCAAAATCAAGATTTTGTTCTGCTACCTGCCTTGTCGCTTCAAAAAGCGGAGAGAGCTGCGTCCGCATATTTTTTGCAAACTTCGCTGTCAATATCACGCATACTGCAATACAGTTGATTGCTATAAAAATATAAAGCAGAATTTCCGGTGAGGGCAAATGCTCATAAAGCCATTCATTTGTAAACTGTGAACCTATGTAATATTGCAGCACTACATATTCATTTTTGCGGGTCACAAACAAATACTGTTTGTTGAGGTTTGAATTTATCTTCCCGGATATTGCGTATTCCATAGCCCGGTCCAAATCGTCGCCCTCTAAGGTCGTTTCCGTCACTTGATAGTTTTTATCCAGCACCAAATATTTACAGCCCATAGGAAGCTGCACATCTGCCAAATCCGGCGTTGCGGCAATAACAGGAGCAAGATCTTTTGTGCAGCGTTCTGAATAATCCGCATAGGTAATAAGCCCTGTACTGGTTCCAGCTAAAATAAGACTAAATGGTATTGCCACCGCACCTATTAGTCCAATCAACAGCATACATAAGAATTTCCAAAAAGACGCTTTCAGTGATGTTGTTTTTTTCATTCCCATTTATACCCAATCCCCCAGACTGTCGCTATCGGCTGAATATCCAGTTTGTTCAATTTTGACCGGATATTCTTGATATGAGTAGAAATCGTAGAATTATCACTGTCGCCCTCTAAGCTGAAAACAGCTTCGTAAATCTGTTCTTTTGAAAATACCTGTCCTTTATTCCTTGCAAGATATTCACAAATCAGATATTCGCTTTTCGTTAAGGCAACAGGCGTGTTATCTACCCGTAATTCTTTTGCAGATAAATCAATTTTTATGCGGTCAAAGGTAATTGCGGTATGTCGTTCCCTACGTTCACGCCGTAAGTGGGCGTTTACTCTCGCCCGCAATTCTGCAATACGAAATGGTTTTGTCAGATAGTCGTCTGCTCCCAGACCAAGCCCAAATGTGATGTCATGCTCCATTGTCTTTGCTGTCAGAAAAAGAATAGGACAGTCTACAAGGGAACGAATTTTATCACAATAGGAAAAGCCGTCTACATCTGGCATCATAATATCCAGTATAATCAAGTCATATCTGTTCAGCTTATCAAGCGGTACCTGCGCGGCAGAGGTATAAGCGGTCACGAAATGCCCATCCTTTCGCAGCCCGTTTTTGACAAGCTCTAAAATAGCCCGTTCATCATCAATCATAAGGATCGCCGCCATATTGTTGCCTCCTTTCGTTGTCCTTTTTAGTATAGCACAAGCTCCAAGGGCAGGAAAGTTGTCATTGTCGCTTTGCAATATAGTAGTTATCATTTACATTGACCGCAACCGCTTCCGCTTTATCGGTTCCGTAAATCTCATAGACATCTGTGTAAAACCAAGACTCTCGCCCCTGTCCGCCATTTTTCCCGTACCAGTCAATCTTGCTTAAATCTTCTTTTGACAAAGGGATTTTCGTTTCTGTATCGAATGTAACACTTTCAGCGAGAATATCAATGTAGCTGCCTAATTCATCATCTGATACCATATCAGACGTTACTTGATAAACCGTCCCGCCCCAAAGAAGCTGTGTCGCATTTTCTGGATTGACTTCAAAGCTGTCATTTATAGATTCTTCTGTTTTCTTAAAATCAAAAACAGTATCGCTATCTTTGACATTTTCACTGATAACAGCTTTATGATACCCTCCGTTTACATCTACAATAAGATAATCGTCTGCGTTAGGAGCCGCATATACATTGAGAAAAGGAATAATGTAAGCGGCTTCTGGTGCTTTCTCCGCCAAATCCGCTAAGGATTGAAAAGTTGCCGATTCAACATTTTCTTGCAGCAATATTTTTCCGTTCTCGTCTATGGCGGCAAGCTGCCGGATATATCCAATCCATTCTCCAAGCCCGCCATTTGATACGGTATCTGCCAAAATGGTGTAATTGTTACCTTTATAGGAAAAACGTGTTACATTTTCCGTATTCAAATAGCATTGTTCCTTGCCACTGGAATATTCTTCGATTCTGTCCTGTAAAGTACAGCCTGCAAGAGAAAAGCATAAAACAAAAGCAAACAGAAAGACGATAACCATTTTTCTATTTTTATTCATAATTTTTCCGTCCTTCCCAATGAGAAAACCACAATAAGGTCAGCAACAAGCCACCTGTCGTTAATGCTGCAATCCATATTTTTTCCGTTCCATAGTTGAAAATTTGTCGGCTCAAAATATCCTGTACCCAATTCATAGACCATGCAAAGGGGATATACCGGGCTAGACCTTTCAGCTCAATATTGCTATATAAGATACATTGCAGACTTTCAAACACGCCCCAAAACAGGGATAACCCTAATCCAAATTTGAAGCTAAGGAACAGGTGCAAGATGTATATTATAAAATTACAAAAGGCCATCCCGGCGGCGGCTCCAATGAGCATTCCGAGCTGCACTGTATCAGCCATTCCCAAAAGATGTATGCCAATCACAAATAACAGGAACAGAAAGAACAATGCAAATACCCCCGAACCATAAAGATAAGTTAATTTTGCAAGCATATTTTTGTGTCTGTTTGGTACAGCAAGCAGCGTTTGGAAGTGTGAAGCCTTTTCTTCCAGTGCAACGTTCAGACCAACAATAACGCTTATCAACAACGGAAAAAACGTTGTAGTAATTTCCAATATCATTTTGAGCTTTTTACTGTCTGCGGTGCTGGCATACAGGGAATAGTAAGCAAGAAATAACAATGCCCCCATAACGGGTACACAAAAATGAATAGCCCAAAACGATGTATGCTTCGTTTTTTCCTGTTCAGAACGAAGCGCATAAATAAAACCCATTTCTGTCTACCTCCCTTTGGAAAAATCCTTTGCGTCGGCATAGGATAAAATAAGAAACAAGAGTATTGACAACAAAATGGAAATCATAATGGCTATAGAAAATCCACAATTCCCCGCATAAGTTCCGTTCATTTCAATTCCCATAAGTGGCTCTGCCAGTTTTGCTGCCCAACAATACGGTACAAACCACCATGCTATTGTATTTCCTAATGCGGTAGCAGTAGATAGGACAATCCCAAGTATTGTATTTAACACAATCGGCACAAACATTCCCGTTTTGCGTGCTAAGTACAGACACAAAGGGATTTGCCAGACAGACGCAAGGATAATTCCGATACTTCCTGTAATGCTGTGTAAAAGAGAATATACTGCCGTTACCGGAGCAATGATATTACTGATAGAAATAAGCAATGCTAAAAATATCGCTGAAACAAGCAGTTTTTCGACTAAGATAATGCACTTAGCAAATTCAAATCTCGAAAGGTTTACAGGCATAGAAAATACCGAATAGTATTTTCCGGCGTTTTCTTCTTTTCCGTGTGACAAAGAACACAAAATTGCGATTGCTCCCGGAAGCAAGAACGCATACCACCAGTAAAGCGTCATGTACTGATACCCCATATATCCACCCATAATCCATGCAAAAATAGCCGTAATTAGCGGAACAATGAAAATCAGTTTGTTCGATATTGTCCTCTTGAATTTCAAATGTTCTGATTTTAGATAGTCCATGCCTTAACCCTCCCTGTGATTGCTTTTTACAACGTCCATAAAAAGCTGTTCCAAATTTTCGTTTGCATTAAGTTTCCCCTCATAGCCTAAGACACCGCCCGCAATAATGCCGATGTGGTCAGCGGTCTGTTGTACCTCGGAGAGAATATGACTTGATAAAATAACGGTAATACCCTTTGCAGGAAAGGAACGGATAAGCTCTCTAAGTTCTTCAATCCCAATCGGGTCAAGCCCGTTGGTTGGTTCATCAAGTATGAGCAGCTTCGGGTTGTTTAGTAATGCAACTGCAATTCCAAGACGCTGTTTCATACCAAGAGAAAACTGTCCGGCTCTTTTCTTGCCTGTTTCCGTCAGCCGGACGATTTGCAGCACTTCGTCAATCCGCTTATCTGTCAGTCCTAAAATAGTAGTCCTTACTTTCAGATTTTCATAGGCGGTCAAATTTTCATAAAGCGGCGGCATTTCAATTAACGCTCCAATATGGTTTAAGTCGCTGCGTTTCCATGCGTGGCCGTCAAACTCAATACTCCCAGATGTGGGTCTCAAAATACCTGTTATCATTTTGAGTGTTGTAGATTTTCCGGCTCCATTTGGTCCTAACAATCCATAGACGGAATTTCTTTCAATGTTCAGCGATATGTTATTTACGGCTGTCTGCCCGTTGAACGATTTGCAGAGATTTGTTGTTTTCAAGATTATACTCATATTTTGTACTGTCCTTTCTTTTGATTATGCTAAAAGGATAGCTACAAATTTTGAAGATTTAATAAAGAAAATAGAATTTCCCTGAATACATAATGAGAAATATTGGGGTCAATGATAGGAAATATATAGACACATCCAAGAAGAGAGGGGAACAGTAAAATGTAACTGGGTGAATGAATATGGCAAAAAGACCAAGACATAAAATAGACTTTAGCCCTTATGGGGCAGCAATCAAAACAGCGAGGACAGGACAGAAAGAGTCCCGCAATAAGGTAGGTAACGAAATTATCTTTCTCCCCGTTATCTCGCTAATATCGAGAATAACGGGCAACATCCGAGCCTTCAAATCTTTTTTGAACTTATGCTTCGTTACAATATATCCGTAGACCAGTTTCTTTTAGATACGCCCACCGGAAAAGATACAAAGTGGCGGCAGCTTGACGCTCTCCTTGATGATATACATTTCTGGAAAAACTGCTTTTTCACATCTGCTCCAAACAGCATACCGTACCCCAATTCGCTGATACGCCCAAGTCCCACACGGAAATTGAAGTTATTGCAACTATATGTCGCCAAACGAATTCGAACGAGTGTATGAAAGAACGCACACTGAGGCTGAGCTTCTGGCAGGTTAAAATGGGGAGAAATTTCTCATTTTAACTTGTACTAAATCTTGACATAGGACCATAATATATCCCCAGATCCAGAAATATTGATTTTCTTGCATATCATCAATTTCTCTTTTTGCTTTACTTCAGGCTTTTTGAATTTCCAGCTCAGCACGTTTCTTTTCGTTACAGGCTTTGGATTCTGCCTGTTCCATCTTTTTCTCTGTTTCTTTTTGTTTCTTCTGTGCTTTGTCTACTGCCTCAACAGATGATTTATTTACCTGTATCTGTAATTTAGAGTTCTGGTCCCGAACGTCTTTTATTTCTTCTTCGAGCAGCTCTTGCTCGCTTCTGCTCTTCAAACCGTTTCTGTTCCTCAAAGCCACATAATGATAGGCACACTAGCAACTTCCAGTAAACTGAATAGCTCTCATTTCTTCTATAAAGGAATCTACACTGAAATAATATCCGTCATCTTCCTGCACCAGACAAAGTGCCTGATAACCTGATATCACAATATTCAACGCAATATCCTGATTGTCCACCAGAAAAATATAGGTCTGTGCTGTCCCTTCTGGATTGGTTTCCATATAATGCTTCAAAAACTTCCTGTTCAAACTTATCACTTCCTTTCAGGCAAAGAAAAAGACGCAAGCCATATTTCTATGACTCACGCCTTTCTCTGCACTTATTTACTTTACAATGCCTATTAGTTCCAATTCGCTACGCACTGCGTATCCTTTTAGAACTTACATTTATACATAAATCAATTCCTTGAGAATAATCTCTTCCGCAATCGCTTTGTGTTGATTAGCAGCTCTTACCCATGCCATTTAATCTGCTTTTTTATCCGGCAGTGGTTCTTTTTCTTCCAACTGTTTCAGAATCATTTCTTCCCGTTCTCTGGCTGCCTTGTCCACTTCCAGAAGATGCTTTCCAATCGTATCCTGCAGAAGCATCACCTGATACGTTGAATTTCGATGGTTCTTCAGATAATCTCTGCGAAGAAAACCATACTTGCCAAGTTGCTCCATCTGCTCACCGGATTTATAGGTGAGATTCGGGATCAGATATCCATTTACATTTGTATACGTTATATAAATAGGACATTCGCAATCCGCTTTCGCTACTTGCTCATGAACGCAGTTGCTTCGCTTCCTGCATTCATTTTATTAGCACTCTCCATTTCTCATCATTTTTTGACCACAAATTTACGACATTTACGACAAATCTGACACTGCTTTACAATACCAGACAAAATGACTAATGCCCCGGAAATCCTGTAAAACAGGCACTTCCGGGATACACAAGACAGGACAAAAATCGACTTCCATTATCAAGAGGTGAGTGCTAATTTTTTTACAAAGAATTTCGCCCGTAAAATGAAAAACTAATTTTCATCTTTAGCCCTTTATGTTCTTTTGTTGGAAGGTGTTTCTTTACGAGCTCAAGTTTCAACTCCTTACTATACTGTTTCCTAGACATAAAAATATGCTCCTCATATGATAGATTTTTGGATATTTCCATTGTCTACCATATGGGGAGTATATCAATCCAACGGTTTTCAGTGCTTTTTTCATATTACTTTATTGAATATCCCTCATTCTGCCTATATAAGTGAAACTTAGCGAAACTTAAATTAAATCTCTTTCAGACAATTCAATTTGGATATTCACCAACTGTGGATTATTTCTCAGTGCACCAGTTTCCAACTTACCGCCTGCTGCCTTGCATCCACAAATCTCTTATAAATACCTTCCTGTTTCATTAATTGCTCATGTGTTCCCTGCTGTGCAATTCTTCCTTTTTCAACAACCACAATCTGGTCTGCATGTCTGACTGTTTTTAATCTGTGGGCAATCATAATAATCGTTTTTTCCTTTGTAAGTGCATCTACTGCATCCATCAGCTCCTTTTCATTCTCCGGATCAACATTGGCTGTTGCCTCATCTAATATAACGATTGGTGCGTCCTTCATGATCGCTCTGGCTATGGAAATACGCTGCTTCTCACCACCGGAAAGTGTGGCTCCTCCTTCTCCGATCACTGTGTCATATCCATTCGGAAGTTTGCTGATGAAATCATGACAACATGCTTTCTTCGCCGCTTCCACCACTTCCTCATGACTTGCATCCTGGCGTCCGAATTTAATATTATTCTCAATGGTGTCTGCAAACAAATACACCGACTGAAACACAAATGAGAAATTACGCATCAGACTGTTCATGCTGTAGTCTTTTACATTCACACCTCCAAGTGTCACTTCCCCGGAATCCACATCCCAGAACCTGGCAATCAGATTGCAAAGTGTTGATTTTCCTCCACCAGATGGTCCAACGATTGCTGTCGTCGTTTTCTGCGGAATAGAGAGCGATATATCATCAATGATCTTCCGTTTGTCATAAGAAAACGAAACATTAGAAAGTCTGATATCGTAATTTTCCGGCTGTATTTCTTTACCGTCGATATCCATGGTATCCAGCTCCAATATTGCATTTGCTTTATCTACACATACGCTTACCACATGTAAAAGAGATGAATAATTCCCTGCACATTCCAGACTGGCATAAAGCATAAATGCTGAGATTGTCATACCAATTGCATAGACCGCACTCATAGTTCCATTAATATAAAAATATGCACTGCATGCTACGATCACAGCACCTGTAATTTTAGTTATCACACTTTGCAGAAAATGATAGGGCACAAACAGCATTTCCATCTTTGTATTGATCTTTTCACATGCTTCATTTGCATCATTTAATCTTTTCGCCTGTTTCCCAAGCAAGTTATATGATTTAACTTCTGATATTCCCTGCAGATACTCCATGATCTGGTTTACAAGCTCCGTATCGCATACCACTTTTTGCTCTGAATCTTTTTTACCCGCATTCTGCATCACAGAATTGACCCCAAAGAAAATAAGTACTCCTGCTGCAGCTATCAGTCCGATTCTCCAGTCAAAAAGAAACAGCATAAGAATGATCATGGATGTTTCCAGAATTCCCTGCATGGTCAGCATAACCACTCTCGCAGCTACATCGCCAAGTGTTTCCATTGTATTCGTCGTAATAGAAGAAATTTCCCCGATGCTGTTGGCATTAAAATATCCCATCGGCAAATAACGCAGATGTTCTGCAATCTTGATTCTCATAAAAGCACTTGCATTATATCCTCCCTCTGTCTGAAGCACTGTAGAGTATCTCTTGCAGATTACGTCGACTACAATTGCAAGAACCATAATCGCAACGGAGCCTCCAATATATTTTCCTGTCGGTTTCCCACTCAGCAGACCAATCAGTATGTACATAATAGCCGGAATCTTCATTGCTGAGGCAAGAGCCTCTATGAGTCCGATCACTATCGACAGTTTAAATTTATTGCCATTTTCCCTGCCTGAAAAACGAAAGAATTTTGCCAGAATCCCAAACATATCATTCTCCCTCCTTCACCGTATCTTTTACAGAAATATGGGCATTCCACATTTCCTTATAAAGCGGGCATGACACCAGAAGTTCCTCATGTGTGCCATGTGCTGTTACATTTCCATCATTTACAACAAAAATCTGATCACTGTCCTTAATGGTAGATAGCCTGTGTGCAATTACGATCAGTGTCTTCCCTGCTACCAGTTTTGCGATAGAATTCTGCAGAATCGCCTCGTTTTCCGGATCCGTGTAAGCAGTTGCCTCATCAAGGATCACGATCGGAGCATCCTTCAGCATCGCTCTTGCAATGGAGATACGCTGTCTCTCGCCTCCTGACAGATGTCCTCCTGCACCCCCTACAACCGTATCAAATCCGTTCTCAAGCTGCATGATAAATTCATAGCATCCGCTTTTCTTTGTCACCTCGATGATCTGTTCATCTGTAGCCTCCGGATTTCCCTGCCGGATATTTTCACGGACCGTTTCATTGAACAGATAATTATCCTGTGCAACATATGCAATTTTCCGATTAAAATCTGCAAGCGACATTTCTTTGACATCAACTCCACCGATTTTAATACTTCCGGAATCCACATCCCACAAGGACGCAATCAGCTTTGCGATGGTCGACTTGCCGCTTCCGGAAGGTCCTACGATTGCATTTACCGTTCCTGCTTTCAGCTCCATAGTTACTCCATGCAGAATCTCTTTGTCGTGATAACCAAATCTGACTTTTTCAAGCGTAACGGAATTATCTTTGGGAGCTCTTTCACTTTTCTCCGGACGTTCAAGCTCCGGCTGTTCCAGAATTCCCGCCACTTCACCGACGATTACTCCAATTTTTCCAAGATCATCTGTGTAAGATCCCACTGTAATCAACGGTCCAACGATTCCAAGTGATAAAATAATACAGATGACAAAATCTGAAATCGCAAGTGTTCCATTGGCTACATAATGTGCCCCAAACGGCAATACCGTAAGAAGCGTATAAGGTGTGACCACCATCATCAGTCCATGAAAAATCGAGCACCGTTTCATCCAGGAAATAAAGGAATCCGCATATTCAAAAGCCGCCTTTGTAAATTTGGCATAAGAACTTTCTGTCTTTCCAAATGCCTTGATTACTTCAATTCCGTCAATATATTCCACTGCCGCATCATTCAGATCTTTTGTTGTCTGAACTGTTCTTTCAAAACTTGGCTTATAATCCAGCATCATTCCAAAATAAGAGAAAAGTCCAACGATAACTGGAACCAAAGACCAGAGTGCCAGTCTCCAGTCTGTCAGAAAGAAATAAATTAAAATCACAACCGGCGCCAGCAGATTTGACGTGAATTCCGGGACAATATGCGCCAGTGTTGTCTCGATACTGTCGATTCTTTCCACCATGATATTCTTAAATGTGCCGGAGGATGTATCCTTTACATAACCAAGAGGTACCCGTGCCAGTTTGTCACAGCAGAATTTTCTTATATTTGCGAGTACTGCAAACGTCGCTTTATGCGACAATGCTGTCGAGAGTGAATGAAGCAATTCTGCAATGATAAACGACAATGCGATCAGAACCGCTTTTGCAAGATATGTTTTAAACTCCTTTTCACCATTTAAAAACAGCTTTACTACATCTGCAATAATAAAATACGGCAAAATCTTAAAAATCACATTTCCTATTGCAAGTAACACACTCCATACATAGGCAATTCTTTTTTGTCCGGCCCATGTCAGGATCCAGCTGACTGCCGACTTCTTTTTTTCTTTCACATTTGTTCACTCCTTACTTTCGTTTTATTGTTATTTTTGTTAGTTTAGTCTAACCTATGTATAATAAAATAGGCGGCCTATTGGCATCAGCCACCTGATATTATTATCCTGTCGGATTCTTATTCAGAAATCCAGAACCTGTAACACACATAACCTGTTCAGGATTCTTGCATCCGTTATACCGGAAATTCAATATTCCACAATCGTTCCCAGCCACCTGTATTGAATTCTTTCAGCTGATGCACATTTTTCTTTGCAATCTCTCTATCTATATCATGCTCAATGATCTGAAATACTGATGAAAAAAATCCCGTATAGATCATATGCATAAGGCTTTCCTCTACAATCGGTATTTTCACACCGTTCTCTTTCATCTTTTCCATATAATTCAGGCTGGACTTCATTTCCCGCTCTACCATATTGTGTATGAATAGTTCAAATTTTCCACTGTCTCCGCATTTCAACAATAATCTGAAATTATCATAATGATCATAGATATAATCAACCATCTGTTCCATCCCATCACTGGATGTATCCGACATATTCCTTGTCTGATCACTGGCAGAAAGCTTTTCAAACTCCTCAACGATCTGGTCATAAATCTGATAAATATGTTCCATATAAGGATCCGTCAGTGCATCAAAAAGTGCCTCTTTCGTCGGATAATATTTGTAAAATGCGCCAGTAGTAAGCCCTGCATCTTTTACAATATTTCTTAAAGATGCTCCTGTCAAACCATCTTTCAGAAAATGTTTTCTGGCTGTATCTAATATGTTTTTCTGTGTATCTTCTGCTTTCGTCGACATTCTTTTCGTATCCTCTAAACTTCTTCCCAAAATATAGCAGTGCTATATAACACTGTTATATTTTAACTCATTACAGGAATTTGTCAAGTCTTGGTGTTTCAATTTTTTATTTTTCTCGTGTATTCAGTTTCCACTCCGCAGATGCTTTCTGCAGTTTTACAAGTCTGTTCTATTCAGACAGATTTTCTTTGCAGAAAAGTTCTATACAGTTCTCAACCATTGTCTGATCATAGTCTGTTGAAATACCTGAGCCAAGCCAGTATGCATAGTCTCCTTCATCATATTTTCCAAGTACCTCCAAATCACTGCCGTAGCGCAATTCAATATGATAGGTTGTATCATTTGTATCTGGTGCTATGCAGAAACATGCTCAGAATTATTTTTCTTTAAATCAAATCCAGTTAATACTAATAATAGTTCCAGAATTTTCACACGAATATAACCATATCTGATTTCTTCAGGAATTTTATACAATTCCAAAAAGATATGTTCTATTGACTGATTTGCCCGTATAATAGTAAAACTATGTGTTTTTGAAATGTTACTAATCTTTTCCAGATTTACAGACAATAATTGCAGTATCCTTTTCATTTCGTCTGTAATCATGGAAAAATCAAGCGTAATGGTAATTCCATGATAACGCGATGTTGGAAACTCTGACACATGCCCAGTTTTTTTCAAAGAACAAAATGACAAGTCTCCTGCCGCTATATAACCATATTCATTTTGTTCAAACACGCATTCGCAACGGCCTTCCATGCAATAGTTTATTTCCATCACACTGGAAGCCGGCTTTTGCTCCTTGTTGCAATACTCCATATGTATATCATTATAAACCAGATCAATTCCTGGAAACACATGATACAATGTAATCATTCCTGTACCGCTCTCATTTTCCAAATGAAAACATTCACAGAATTCCGTATCCTGTACCTTTTTGCAAGCTGATGTACCATATAACTCAATACTGGCAAAAGAATCTGATGATTTTAATTCTATATTCTTATCGGGTTTGGACTTCAATATATTTTCAGCAAGCTCATAAGCATTTTTCATAACTATTTTCCTCTGTACCACATCGCAAATGCCAATTCCGGTAATCGGTCAGTCTCAATAATTGTTTCGAGCATTCTGGCAAATCCCTCCGGATTTTGAATTTGATACTGCATATGGTTGAATCCCTCAAAAACCGGAAAGTTACTGTATATATAAGTCTGCATCACTGCATTTCTGTATTTAAAATGTTCTTCTATACTTCCAAATTCCCAGAATGTATGTTTCTGCAATTCTTCTGACAATTCTGAAAATGGCTTATCTTCCAAACTGTCTGTCAGCTGTCTTCTCAGATTTCCATACGTCAAGTTCTTTCCTGCCTCTATAAAATAAGGTTTAATTTTATCATCGTCACACCACATGATTCTCTTTAGTGTCTTTCCTTTTGACCAATATAAACTTTTCATTGCTATATATAAGAACGGAACCATGATTCTGCGTGTTGCCTTTCCAATCTGTGCAAACTGCCTGCCATCAAAAAAACATGCTTTACCGGTATTTTTATCTCTGTCAGGAATGCCATGGCGAGATCTGCTCCAATCGAAGATGCAACTATAAGTTCTATTTCTTTGATTCCATGGTTCCCCAAAAATCGTACAATCTGTTGTATCTCATCTCTTTTGCTTTGATACCTCTGTCCGGAGCAATACACAGTCGATGTTGGCATAATGCAATAATATTTTTCTGCCATTTTCTCTGCAACCGGCATACTGCTTTCCCCAGTTACTCCCATTGCATGGAAAAACAGAATGACTGAATTTGATTTATTTCCTGTTGTTTTAAATACCACACTTCCACCTTCTGTCTATTTTTTATCTATCTACTCTCTTCCATTTTGCAACAGCATTTCTTACCCGCCAGTCAATATCCAGACGTGCTCTGCGACATTCTTTCGGATGTTTTCTTGCTGCCTGAAATGCCAGTTTCACAAAGAGTCCGGATCCAACCGGGAGCATTGTCTTTAGCATGCTCTCCGGAAAAACGAAATGGGTTCCATGCTCATAAATGACATAATCCAATCTGCATGTGTGTGAATGTTCTTTCATACGCTGCTTCATACGGCGGATATATTTTGCAGTATCCCACAACGCATCATCTTCAGCACCAATTAACAATACTGTTCCATGGATTTTTTCAATCTTGATCATCTCGTCTTCTGTGATTGGGTGAGCCTTTTCAGAATCATCAAATAGTTTTCTTGAATTGATCATATCACCGGTCCGTTTTGTTTCTTTCTCAATCACATGCCAGTGTTCCTGTAGTAGATGCCCCGACAATTCCTATCTTCTGATCACCATGTGCTTTTAACCAATTGATTGCTTTCTCTATACGTTCCAATGGATAATTATGATGTCCATAATCTTTTTTTCCAGGTGACATTGTCATCACATTCACACCGAGTTTATGTAGCCATTTCACGGATGTACGCGCCAGATAATCCTCTGAATCATCCCCGATCATGGCAATCATTGCACAGTCTGATCCTGTTTTGCATTTCCAGTATGCACCATAAAATCCATCTGTTTCCACATCAAAATATCTTTTCTTCATTTGTATCATCTCCTTAATATCGGCCACGTTTCTCCAAAACTATTATTTTGTTTGAGATATTCCGAACGATTTGAATCTTTCCTATCACACGATAAATCGGCATAAGCTTTTTCATTCCTTCAACCAGACTGACTTCCTGTTGAACAGAAAATCCCGGCACAATTCTTTGCAGTTCTGTTCCGTTCTTAACTCCCCATGTGAATTTTGCATTGCTTCCCTCTATGGATTTTTCTTTCACATGGTTTACAACAAAAGGTGACATGGTTTCGACCATTACAGTTACTTCCTGAAATGATTTTTCAATAATAAAAAACATCTTTCTGATATCTTTTTCACACAAATACATTGTAAGCCCTTCGATTATTACCAGAACATTCTCACAGTGATAATCTATATCATCTACATAGGAATCATCCATTGCAGACTTTGCAATCTGATATATCGGACCTGTTTCTGGAAGAAATTGCCGCCTTATCTTCATAGTCTCCGGCAAATCTATATTGTACCAATGCAGATATTTCCCTTTCATTCGATAACATCTGGTATCCAGTCCACATGCAATATTTATAACAATTGTATTTGCATTTTTCTCCAAATATTGCTCAACCATCCGGTCTAATACAATTGTTCTTGCAATCACGCCATAGTTCATGGCTTTATCTTTATCCGCTTTAGAAAAGTCATAATCAAGATTTTTCACAAGTTCTTCTGCAATTTCGTCGTTTATTTTAGCATTTTTCTTTCTTGTTTCTTTTGCTCTTGCATACAGAGTCTGTACCATCGTTTCCGGCACACCTGTCACATTCACTTTTTCTTTCATTATCTGTCGCCTTCCACTGCCTTTCTTACTTCTTCCACCCACTCTGCACTATGACAGCAAAACAGTTCTTCATGCTGCATGTTATGTCTCCGAATATCCGGATTTTTAAAATAAGTACAATATCTCTTTTCATATTTTCTGCCCATCTTTGTTGCGTAAAACACGTGTATCGTAGTTCCCGGCACATCAATTCCATGCTGGACTTTCGTAACCAGATCAGAATAAAACTGATTATAAACACTCTGTTTCGTAATCCATGGATTTCCTCCCTGCTCAATGCCGAACATATTTAAAAATCCATCAATCATTTCTTTCTTTGATTTATCTGCTTCATTTATTTTCTTTTGCATAAATTTAGGCAATTTACCAGTATGTACCATTTTATACATAATCGGCACAACTACAGATGACTGAATTTTCGCCATAAACTGACCAGCTTCATCCATATCACTGCTCCCAATGATGCCATGATCTATATGAATTCTTTTTCGCTGAATCAAAAGGGATACAAAACTTCCTCCAAGGGAACACCCATACGCTGCTTTAATTCTTCCATCATACTTTTTCTTGATTTCCTGCTCAATCTTTTCGCATTCATCTTCCATTGAATAAAATTCTGTTTTCTCATTTGGATCAAATCCATCATAAGAAACTGTTACCGTGTAAAAATAAGAATGTAATCTATCCAGTATATGATCAAAGCTACTATACAGGCAACAGGTACCAGGAAATAAAAATATCACTGGTTTACTACTGTCTCCACTTTCATAAAATTTCATATCTGGCCTCCTTTAGTTTTTTCATATGAGCATAAAATTGCTTATGCAGCTCCCTCATTTCATCTGGTGCCTGCCCGCCTTATGTTCTGGTTTTTCTTATAAAGCAGTCCATTTTTCTTTAAAAACTCAAGTCTTTTACCTCTGGCATAAATACTCGTATCATAACCAGTTTCTGCAAATAAGACCGCATACAAGGATCCAATCACACCTGCACCATAAATCAATATTCTCATAGAAATCCGTCCTCTTTTTCATTTTCAAAAAAACTGCCAGTGTTCATGTTAGCAATTTCTAACTCTCGTTTTCTAAAAAACCGTGTGAATACAAAACTGTAATTCCACACGGTTTCTTTTCTTATGCATTCAGTATATCACTTTTACCTGGTTAATCAACCAAATTTTGTCTTCATAATATTTAAAATTTCATGTTCATGCGCATTATATTCACTGCACTTGGAATGCAATTTATACCCTCATCTGGTCATTAAAATAATAATTTACATGCTCCCCACTTCCTTTCCAGACAGAAAAAGACGCAAGCCATATTCTTATGACTCACGCCTTTCTGCATAACTTACTTTTCTATTCTTCTGTTTCTAATTCCACTCTCTGTAAAATATCTCTTACAATACCTGCATCTTCAATCAGATTAATTCCAAAACATTTTTTACCTGCGTCCTTCAAAGACGCACCAACATGATATACTTGCCAAGTTGCTCCATCTGCTCACCGGATTTATAGGTGAGATTCAGGATCAGATATCCATTTACATTCGTGTACGTTATATAAATAGGACATTCGCAATCCGCTTTCGCTACTTACTCATGAATGCTCTTATCACATTTTCTTTAATCCACTTTCACCATGAGTATTTCATTATTTACTACATTCCATAACAAGCTTCTCACATCTGCCATATCCAAGCTGTGAACTATTCAGACACAACGTATAATTACTGGCCTTTCCCCATTTCTGATCGGTATAAAAATTATAATTCGTCATACGCCTTTTATCTGTATCTGCCATCATTTTGACAGCTTCCTTCTCTCCTACATTATATAACCCCATAATACGCTGTGTTTTTTCCGGCATATCCCCATGGATAAATACATTCAGTACATCATCCCTATCTTTCAGAATATAATCTGCATTTCTTCCGATAATCACACAAGATTCCTTATCAGCCAGTTCTAAGATAACCTTTCTCTGTGCCTCATACACCATGTCTTCTACTGATTTTCCTGTGATATCACGTCCGGCAAATGCATATGCAAACAAGCCTTTTTTCGGAGACAGTTCCGCACTTTCCTGAATATATTCCGGAGATAAACCAGACTTTTCTGCGATCTCATTGATAATGTTTTTATCATAATAAGCGAGTCCCAATTTTTTCGCTAATTCTTCACCGATAAAGCGTCCGCCGCTTCCAAATTCTCTACTGATCGTAATGATTCTTTTTGCCATTTCCAATTCCTCCTTAATTCAAAACATCTACTTTATTTTTTCTGATTCTCTTTAAAAACACATATCCTACAAAACAGGAAACTATTTCCGTGATCGGAAATGCCCACCAGATCAGTGAAACTCCCATCTGATCATTTCTGACAAACATAGAAAAGATTCCAGCCAGCGGCAGGATAATAATAAACTGTCTCAAAAGTGAAATAACCAGCGATTCCACACCACCATCCAGTGCCTGATAAATGCCCTGATAAGCAACATTGATTCCTGCGAACAGGAAACTTATAGAGATCACTCTCATTGCTCCGATAAAATATTCTCTCGACTGTCCCGCATTAAACAGCGTTGCAAATGCCCCAGGGAAAATCTCTGTGATTGCAATTCCCAGAATCATTAGCACAATTGTATAGATCAGACCATATTTGATTCCATCCTGAATTCTCTTCTTACTTCTCATTCCATAAGCAAATGCAACGATTGGGGTGATTGCATCTCGCAGACCAAAAGCAAGAAACAAAACAAACTGCTGTACCTTATAGAACAGACCATAGGCCGTCTGTGCTGACGGATCGAACTTCAGGATCAGGTTCATTACATAAACCATAATGGACATCAGCGCCTGAGCAATGATTGCCGGAAGTCCGATTGCATAGATCTCCTTGATAATTTCGCCATCTGGCTTCATATATTTCGCCCCATGCTCGAATTCCTTATTTAATTTGATATGAAAAATGAACAGTAATACTGCTGATGCTACCTGTCCAATTACAGTTGCGTAGGCTGCGCCTTTCACTCCCATTTCCGGACAAGGTCCAATACCGTAGATCATGATTGGATCAAGGATGATATTTACAACCGCTCCAACCACCTGACCAATCGTGGAATAAAGAGAACGGCCTGTTGCCTGAAGTAACTTTTCAAATAGAGAAAAGAAAATAATACCAAAAGAAATCACGCAGCATATCCTCAGATAGCTGACCCCCATCTCAAGTACTTCTGTATCTACTGTCTGCGATGAAATATATGCTTTCACCCCAAAGATACCAAACAATAAGCAGACCACATAAATGATCACTCCCAGAAACAGACTGTTTCCTGCTACCTTTGCAGCTTTTTTACTGTCTCCCTGTCCAAGTGTCCTTGCAAGAAGTGCATTGGTTCCTACACCGGTTCCGATCCCCACTGCCACCATAAGCATCTGCACCGGAAATACCAGTGTCAAAGCATTTAGTGCTGTCTCACTGCCTGCTTTCATATTTCCCACAAATGCACTGTCTACAATGTTATAGACTGCCTGCAATGCCATAGATAGGATCATCGGGATTCCCATTTGGACCATCAGCTTATTTACCGGCATCTCCTTCATCTTGTTGCTTTCCGCCATTTTGTTTTAACTCCTTTCTTTTTAGCACAAAAAAAGTGCGCACCTTGTCATATAAGCTGGACTTACGCTGACACGCTACACACTTTTTCATGGCGATATTCATTTTTGCAAAATGAAAACGAGTAGCCGGTAAACTGGATTTACGCTTACTTGCTACTCGTTTCTTGTAATTATATTGCCTCTTTTTCAAAAAGTCAAACAAAATTTTTCTTACATTGCCGCAACCAACTTTCCCGCAGTAAGTGCAGCTCCATATGCAGCCTCTTCTTCATATTCAGGAATCTCCATCGGCATTTTGAACATTTCTTCTGCCAGTCTTCTCATCAGCGGGTTTCGGCGAATTCCGTTTCCGGAGCCAGTCAGGCGTGTGGCCTTTTTTCCGGTGAGCTGACACATCTGCTCATACTGCTCATGCAGTTCGTTAAGGATCCCACAGATCACACCGACCGTCAGTGCACCAGGATGAAAATTCTCTACACCGATCCCTGCGATCATGCCTCTGTGAGACGGATTACTTCTTGTCCCTGAAAAAGCTGTATCTACTTTCCATGCAGCTTCTTTTCCGTATTTTTCAATAAATTTTTCTGCCTGCTCCTGCATCCGGGAATACAGTCTTTCTTCAGTTTCTGCAGCTTCTCTGTAAAACTGTTCCAACATCGCATACGCACGACCACCACACAGGGAAGCTCCCACGAGGATATAGCTGTTTTCGGTACAGGGGCGAAGCTCCACACTGCCGCTGCATTCTATAAACTTCTCTGTCACTAAGGAAACCTGGCTGCCGGTTCCTACATTCAGGAGCACGGTATCTTTAAGATCCCGGACGGAACCAAACAGACTCGCCTGATTGTCACCGATCGATCCCATTACCGGCACACCGGCTCTTGTTTCTCCGATAAAAAAATGTCCCTTTCTTACTTCCGGCAGATAAGAAGTATCTACGCCGGCCTGCTCCAAGGCTTCATACAGAAACTCCTGTTTTCGCAGGTCAAAGCAGCCCCAGCTTGCCGCCATGTCAAGTCCGATAACAGGGACAGTATTTTCACACAGCCGCATAGCAATATAATCACTGATCGTCGTCATCCTTACAGCATCCTTCGGGATCTGATCTTTCTTCTGAAGATAAAAATGTGTCACTACACCATATCCGGACGCCGCCGCACCTACTCCCTGCAAAAGCTCTGCACAGGTTTTTCCGTTTTCCAGCGGAATCTCTCCGCTTCCATCCTGCCAGGTATAGAGAGGACTCACTGCCTTGCCGGAAGCATCCACATACAGCATTCCATGCATCTGCCCTGTAAACCCTATTCCATCTGGCAAACCATTCTCCTTCTGCTGCTTTATAAGAAGCTCCCGGACGATCTCATAGATCCGTTCCGGATCCTGCAGCTTCTGTTCCGGCTTACTGCTCCGCAGAAAAGAATTATGCTCCACTGTTTCCTTTGCAAGCAGCTTTCCCGTTTCTGTATCTGTCATTACGACACTGACTGTTGTTGTGCCGATATCAATCCCCATGATCTTCATCGTCTGTTTCCGTCCTTTTCTGTGATCTTTACTATAGAAAAAAACTGTCATCATATGAGATGATTATATTATCGTTTGAGGATTAATGCTATCTTTTTTGGTTTCCTGCTCAGGTTTCTCGATTCTGAGCATGCGATATCCAATTCCTATGTGCGTCTGGATATATTGTACACCGTTTTTTTCAGGCTCCAGTTTTTTCCGCAGTGTTGCCATAAAAACCCTGAGAGAAGCAACATCGTTTTCCGAGCAGCGTCCCCAGATCTGCTGAGTAATATATGTATGTGTCAATACTTTTCCAACATTACGGGATAAAAGGCAGAGCAACTTATACTCAATGGGCGTCAGATGCAGTTCTCTGTCCTTCAGGAATGTGCAGCCAGCCGTGTAATCTATCTTTAATCCACCATTTTCAAAAACAGATGTTTCCGGCTGTTTTCCTGACTGCGTTATGGCAAGCCGTCTTTGGCTGACACGGATACGCGCAAGTAATTCTTCTACTGAAAATGGTTTTGTGATATAATCATCTGCACCCGCATCCAGTGCCTCTATTTTGTCCATATCTTCACTTCTGGCACTGATCACGATGATAGGCATATTCGACCAGGTACGGATTTTCTTTATTACCTCTACTCCTTCCATATCAGGAAGGCCCAGATCCAGAAGAACGATATCCGGATTGTGTGATGAAGCCTCCAAAATGGCTGAAGCTCCATTTTCTGCAGCCAGATATTTATAGTCATGTGTTTTTAATGTGGTAACGATCAGGTTCCGTATGGGTCTGTCATCCTCAACCACCAGAATTAATGTCTTATTCATTTAATGTCACCTCGCTTAATGGTAAAGTAAAAGTAAAATTACATCCATGCGGAGCATGATCTGAAAGAACCAGTGTTCCATCGTGAGCTTCTATGATAGAGCGGCAAAGTGCCAGGCCAAGCCCCAGACTCCGTTGGCTGTCTGCAACGGTTGTTTTCCCTGTATAAAACATCTCAAAAATATGTGGCTTCATTTCATCCGGGATCCCGGGGCCGTTATCTTCCACGCTTACCTGTGCTTTCCCGGCTTTTTTGAACCCCCGAATGCTGATGACAGAGCCTGACGGCGTATATTTTATCGCATTATCGATCAAATTTACCAGAACCTGTATAATAAGATGCACGTCCATACGTGTAAGAACAAGTTCTTCACAGTCCGCCACGATCTTATACGCATCATGCTTCCGGCCGATATGTCGGAGTGACTCTGCTATTACCTCATCCAAAAGCTGATCCGTAAATTTAAACTTCAATCTTCCATCATTGAGCCTGGTAATGGAAAGCAGATTTTCCACAACTCCGATCAGCCACTCTGAATCCTCATGAATGTCCGTGTAGATCTGATACCTTGTAGCTTCATCCAGACGGTCACTGTTACTGAGAAGCATATCTGCATTTCCGGAAATAGAACAAAGCGGAGTACGCAGGTCATGGGAGATCGCCCGAAGAAGATCGCCACGCAGCTGCTCATTTTTTGCTAAAACCGCATTTTTTTCTTTTTCTATGGCATTTTGTACATTCTCCATTGCAAGTGCACATTCATTTATTACAGACAGCAGGATGCTGTATTCATAAGAGTCCAGTGTTTCTTTCTGCAGAGGGATCCCGATTACGCCATAAACATTATTCCCGCTTCGAATTGCCAGATATAAGCATTTTGCCTGTGAGAAATACTGTGTGGATGCGCCGGCACGCTGTCTGTTTTCATAAGTCCATCTGGCCGCCTGTTGTTCTTCCTGTGTCAGAAAATCCTCTGTGCTCTCTTTTTCCCCGGAAAAAAGCTTTCCTTCTGATAAAGTTCCATTTTCCACAACATATGCCGTGATGCTGCGGTTTAACAGGCGTATCAGCTGTGTACAGGTAACTCCGAGGATTTCTGTCTCACTTTTTGCCTTTTGCAGCAGACGATCCGTATCAAACAGAACCTGTGTGCGAAAGGCAATCTGTGAAGACAGCTTTGCATGCATTTTCAGCTTTGCCGCAAGGGTTCCTGTAAGTACAGACGAAATAAGCATTATGAAAAATGTCACCGGATATCCCACCGCGTATGTCTCAAAAGACATCCTTGGCTCCATCAGGAAAAAGCAAAATAAGAATACACTTAAAAAGGAGCCGGCTACACTGCAAAGATAACCATCTGTCACGATCGAAGTGATCAATACGCCCAAAATGTATATCGTTACAATATTTGTATCTGTAAGATCCAGTTTCTGAAACAGCAGGCCGATCAAAGTGCATACTGCAAATATAAAAACCGTCAGCAAGTAATCTTTTGCAGACGGTTTTTCCACATACCATGCAAATGGCCGTTTCGGATAGGTTCTGTTTTTTACTGTATCCTCCATTTTCAAGCTCATTCTGTCATTCTCCTTCTACTGCTGTTTTCTGGAATTATATCACGCAGCTGTTCTGTGGTCAAAATTTTTTCTTCATGGCAATGAGCTATATGCGGAAGCACTTCTGAAGAGCTCTGTATTCTCCTAATACCAGTAATTTATCATTTTCTGCAAAATATGTTTCCGGTGAAATTGCAATACTGAATTCCTCTTCATTTTTTACTGCCAGAATATTAATATTGTAGCGTTTTCTGATGTCAAGTCCACCCACTGTTTTTCCAACCCATTCTTCCGGCACTTCCACTTCAAAAATTGCATGGGAAGCATCCACCTCCATATAATCCAGTATATGATCATCTGTATAACGGAAGGAGGCCCATTTTGCCACCTGCTTTTCCGGATAAACTACCTTATCGGCACCATTGCGTAAAAGAAATTTTTCCTGAACATCACGTTCAGCTCTGGATATCACCAATTTTGCACCCAGTTCTTTTAGAAGGGATGTTGTTTCAAGAGAATTTTGAAAGCTCTCTCCAATGGTCACAAAACAAATGTCATAGTTTCCAATTCCAAGGGACTGTAAAAATTCAGCATTGGTGCTGTCACCAATCTGAGCATTCGTCACAAATGACAGTACTTTGTCCACTCTTTCTTCCTTCCAGTCAACTGCCATAACTTCATGTCCCAGCTGATTGAGCTGCATGGCAATATGTCTTCCAAACCTTCCAAGTCCAATAAGCAATACATTTTTCATAATATTATTTTTCTCCTTCTTATCCAACTGTGATTTTTTCCAGAGGGAGCTTTGCATTTCCCTTATTTCTTCCGGAAAATACCGCATAGATCAGGGTCAGACCACCTACACGTCCCAGATACATCAGTATGATCAACACGACTTGTGAAAAAACATGAAGTTCCGGTGTGATTCCCAGCGTCAGCCCTACCGTACCAACAGCTGAAGCAGCTTCGTACAGACAATTTAAAAGCGGAAGGCCTTCGTACACACTGATCGCTATTCCGCCGCCAAAGAACAAGGCAAAATATAACATGGCTATTGTCGCTGCATTTTTTATCACATGATATTCAAGTCTTCGCCCAAAAGCTCCTGCATTTTCCTGACTTCGAAATGTCGCAATTGCATTTAAAATAAGTACTGAAAAAGTTGTTGTTTTCATTCCACCTGCTGTAGATCCCGGTGAACCACCAATTAGCATTAACAATATCATAACTGCTTTTGATGCCTCACTCATCTCTGAAATGTTTATAGTATTAAATCCGGCAGTTCTTGTCGTTACCGATTGAAACGTTGCTGCTAACAGGCGTTTTCCCATGGGTAATTTTGTCAGATCACAGATATAGAAAAAGACTGCCGGAAATAAGATCAAACATGCGGTAGTCATGAGAATGATCTTGCTTTGCATGCGGTAGCGTTTAAAGTTCAGTTTATTTGTATAAATATCATCCCATGTGAGAAAACCGATTCCTCCTGTAATGATCAACAGCATAATTACCAGATTTATAAGTATATTTCCGGAATACCCGGTCAGCGATGGAAACATACTGGAATCTGTCCCCAGAATATCAAAGCCGGCATTACAAAAAGCAGAGATTGAATGAAAAACTGACATCCAGATTCCCTTTTTTCCATAATCTCCCATAAAAACCGGCAGCAGCAACACCGTCCCTGCAGCTTCGATCAAAAATGTTCCCCTCAAAATAAACCTTGTTAGTCTGACGATTCCTCCGACTTTTGGAGCTGAAATTGCATCCTGCATGGTGCTTCTTTGCATGAGGGATATTTTCTTTCCGGAAAGAATGGAAACAGACGCAGCCACAGTCACTACTCCAAGCCCACCTGTTTGTATGAGTGCAAGAATGATCGTCTGGCCTGCCAGGGACCAGTAGCTTCCAGTGTCCTTTACCACAAGACCTGTAACACATACCGCCGAAGTGGCTGTAAAAAGTGCCTCATGAAATGGTGTGATCACTTTCTCCGCAGAAGAAAATGGAAGCATCAGCAGAACGGTTCCCAAAAGGATCACTCCTGCAAACCCCATGATAATCAGCTGAAAAGATGTCATATGTTTTTTCTTATATGATTTTTCCGGCATAAATGATCAGAACTCCTTATCAATACTTTTAACAGTGCTATCCTCGTAATGCATTTTATTATATATAACTACTTTCAAAGATAGTATAAAAGTCTCTGCTTCCGTATTAAGATTTTATAAAGATATGATATTGAATTGAGAATTATTTTAACCGAATCAAGGAAATTACCTGCTTTGATGATCCTAAGCATTACCTTAATACTACAGTTTTTTAATTGTAAACTCATTTTATATTTACAGTTGACATTCAATATTTCTATGTGATAAAGTGATACCCGTACAAAAAAACTCAAAAGGAAGGTATTGACATGAACACTGCATCATGCGAAAAAGAAGCTCCATCGCTTTCCAGAGATGAAGCCATTGCAATTTTAGATACTCCGGACGAAGAACTTGAGGCACTGATCGACCGTGCCAGCAGTTTACGTTACAAATATAAGGGAAACCGGGTAAGCATCCACATCCTTACCAATGCCCGCAGCGGTAACTGTTCCCAGGATTGTGCCTACTGTGCCCAGTCATGTCGTTCCACTGCCGATATTGATAAATACAAATGGGTAGATGAAGACAAATTATATCAGGACAATGATTTCGTAAATGATTATCATTTATCCAGACATTGTATCGGACTGAGTGGTATGAAATTTACAGATAAAGAGATCGAGGAGCTGGCCCGCAGGATCCGCAAAATGAAAGAACACGGAACTCATCTCTGCTGCTCCATAGGCTTTCTCACAGAGCACCAGGCAAAAATGCTCAAAGAGGCTGGTCTTGACCGGATCAACCATAACCTGAACAGCAGCCGTTCCTTTTATCAGAATATCTGCAGTACACATACCTTTGACCAGCGTGTCCGGAATATCCATATGCTTCAGGGACTTGGTTTCGAGATCTGCAGCGGCGGTATCATTGGCATGGGTGAAAGTAAGGAAGACGTTGTTGACATGCTTCTGGAATTACGTGAGATCCAGCCGGAAGCACTGCCGATCAACTTTCTTCTTCCGATCAAGGGAACTCCTCTCGGAAATGCAGATATTTCCCAGCTGACAACAGAATACTGTATGAAGGTCCTCTGCCTGGCAAGACTTCTTGTGCCTAAAGCAGATATCCGATGTGCTGCCGGAAGAGAAGTTTATTTTAAAGGCGAAGAAAAAAAACTGCTCAGTGTTGTAGACTCTATTTTTGCTTCCGGTTATCTTACAGAAGGTGGTCAGGGAATCGAAGACACTCTGAAAACCATTACGGATGCAGGATTCACCTATGAGATTGAATCTGCGTAAGCATCCTTATGGACATATGACCTGTCATACACACTTACAGCATTTCATTACTTACCCAAACCAGTAAATATATTACCTTTTTCAAAGGAGGCTCTTTTAATATGAATCAGACAAATACTGTCTCTGCACCACGTACAAAAACCTACGAGATCACCATGACCGCTCTTATGGCAGCTGTCACCTGTATTCTTGCGCCGCTGTCCATTCCGATCGGTCCGGTTCCGATCTCATTTACCAATCTTGCCATTTATCTGTCCCTGTATCTTCTCGGATGGAAAAAAGGAACCATCAGCTATCTGATCTATCTTCTGCTTGGACTTGTAGGTCTTCCGGTATTTTCCGGATTTACCGGCGGCCCTGCAAAGCTGGCCGGTCCTACAGGCGGATACATCATCGGCTTTATCGTTATGGCTGTTATTGCCGGACTGGTAATTGACAACTGCCATAAGCCTCTGATCCAGCTCGTTGGTATGATCGCAGGAACAATTGTATGCTATCTTTTCGGAACTGTATGGTTCTGCATCGTTGCAGATTCCACTTTCAAAGCAGCTCTTGGAATCTGTGTAATTCCGTTTATCCCGGCAGATCTCATAAAAATGATCATCGCCATGATCATCGGACCAATGATAAAGAAACGGATCCGATAAGCTGAAGCTCTGATACGCCAAAAGAGGCAGCAGGAAATTTCCAACATTTCCTGCTGCCTCTTTATCGCGTTTCATTTTTCTTATCTGAGTTTTTTCTTCAGTTCCTGGATCAGTTCAAAATAATCTCTGTGTTTCATCTCCGGGAAAGCCTTAATGATTCTTCCCTGGCCGAATACCGTATGGTTTGTGATGGAGCTTGACAGCTCATCAAACTGTGCCTGAAGCTCCGCTTTCTTCATCCGAAGCATTTCGGCAGATTTTTCTCTCTGAGCCACAGTCGCATCTCTGAGCTCTGCCTTAGCAAGAGCAACCTGAACCTTTCCCTCTCCCACCTTCTGTGCTGTATCAATGGTAGTTGTTGCCAGAGTATCACTGAGCTTATCACTCACGATCCGCAGATCCGCACGTACCTTATCCAGTCGGGTAAGCTTTTTATTCAGTCCGCGGATCACCGCCACTGTTACAATAAGATCAGCCAGATACACCGCATACAGAATTGCCATAACAACCCATTCCAGTGTGGAAGGTGTATGAGAAGCCTGACGCTCCACATACTTCTGAAAAACCTTTACGACCATCACAATGGCAAGTCCCCATATCAGGGAAAACTCAAGACAGATATAGCCATGAAAATTCAGCGGCTTATTAGAATAATCCCACCATCTTGCATGGAAGCATACATCCAGAAGCCATCCGGCAACCAGCTCTACCGCAGTTGCAAGAACGATTCCAAACAGAAAGATCATTCCCTCACTCATCTGATGTCCGCCGCTCTGAAGCGTATTAAGCAATGCAAACACGGAAAGTACACCAAATCCGTACACCGGGCATACCGGACCGTTGAGAAATCCCCGGTTTATAACCTTTCCTAAGGTTACTGCATGGAAGATAACTTCAACGACCCATCCTCCAAAAGAATAAAACAAAAAATACAGACATATCTGAAAATACGTCATCCCGCAAATCATCCTGTACTCCTCCTTTACAGCTGTCAAGATTCCGGCAGCTATTTCAGGGGTCAGTACCATCACCTCTGCCGGGGTGATTCTGATTATATCATATCACCCCTCTCATTTACATCCCTTTATCCGGTCATTCTTCCGAAACAATTTCTTTTTTCACACGGGTAAAATACAGAAAGAATCCGATGTTCAGAATGATTCCCACTGTGGTAGATACCGGTGCTGCAAGACCGATCTTTGTCAGGCTGGCATCCGGCTGGATACTCATAAAGTACGCCATTGGAAGTCGTACCAGAAGCGTCTGGATCAGGCCCTGGACCATAACCCAGATGGTCTGGTTGTTTCCGTTGAAATAGCCTATCATACTGAACAGAACAGCTGTTACCAGTGTCTCCGGAGCAAACCCCTTCAGATAATCAAAGCCCTTTTGGATAACGCCGGCATCCGTTGAGAAGAATCCTGCCAGCACATCACCCTTCAGCAGGATCAGGATAAATACCAGGCATCCCACAGACAGGCCAACTCCAATTCCCGTAAGCATGGATTTTCTCGCACGTTTCGGCTTTCCGGCTCCTACGTTCTGTGAAACAAAGGAAGCCATGGACTGCATCAGGGAGCTTGGAACCAGCATGGCAAAGTTTACGATCTTACATGCAACTCCGTAACCGGAGGATGCTTCCAGACCCAGGCGGTTGACAAATGCGCACAAGGCCAGGAATGAAATCTGTGTCAGGAATTCCTGAAGTGCCAGCGGCAGTCCGATCTTAAGAAAGCGTCTGCACTGAGGATTCAGCCGGAAATCTTTTTTTGTAATGGTAAACGGCAGCTCCTTCTTTATCAGCAGAACTACTGCAAATACAACACTTAAGGCCTGAGCAGAAACCGTAGCAATAGCAGCCCCTGCTGCATCCATATGTAAGCCGGCTACCAGTACCAGGTCTCCGATCACATTTACAATACATGCCACCAGCACAAACAGCAACGGAGATTTGCTGTCACCAAGGCCACGGAAAATAGCAGACAGCAGGTTATACGCAACAATAAAGAAAATTCCGCTGCCACAGATCCGTACATAAGATGCAGTCAGCGCTACCGCTTCTTCCGGTGCCTGCATCAGCATGGAAATCGGATGTGCAAAGCCTACCATAACAATAAACAGCACGATAGAGATCATGGTAAAGACGATTGCAGCCCCACCGATAACGGAGCCGATCTGCTCCGGTCTTTTTTCTCCAAGATAACGTGCGATCAGAACTGTGATACCCATAGCAAACTGGATCACTACAAAGGTAACCAGATTCAGTACCTGACTTCCGGTGGAAACCGCTGACAGTCCGGATGTGGAACCGAATCTTCCAACTACAAGAAGATCGACCGCACCATAGGCAGCCTGCAGGATCAGCGCACCGAGTACCGGCATCATAAATGCAACCAGCTTCTTCAGGATATTTCCCTGGGTAAAATCTGCCTTATCATTTGTCATAATGTTCCCTCCTGTCACACATAATCTGATAAAATTTCCCGATGGTTCGGATCATATTGTCTGCTTCTTCTTCGGAAATCTCTGAAAGATAGGGCGCCAGACTGCTGAAATAATCCTGATCATACTTCCTGGAAAGCCTCTCTCCTTTTTCTGTTATGGAAATGTAAGTAACGCGCCCGTCATCCGGAGACGTAAGCTTCTGAAGATATCCCTTTGCCTCCATTTCTTTCACTGTTCTGGTGACACCGGGACGGGGCAGGTTCATGGCATCACTGAGATCGGAAATCCTGATATCTTTTTTTTCCTTCTGCAGAGAGTGGATTGCATCCAGATACTGAATGTAGGATGGCATTACTCCCTGTGGCAGTGGCGGAAGCATATCCCGGATCCGCTTTGCCTGATAAAACGCATCAAACATCCGCTTGATCTTTTCATTTGTCATAAAAAAACTCCTCATATAATTATCTTAGTTAATTACCATTGATAATTATACGAGGAATTTATGGTTTGTCAAGCATGTTTTATTTTTCTGTTACAGAGTAACTTTCTATTAATCTATGCTTCTAATGCCTCTTTCAGAGAAGCTTCAAAGATCTCAAGTCCTTTCTCCATCTGCTCATCGGTCATGGTAAGCGGTGCAAGGTTCAGATATCTGGCCTGTGCCATCACACGCTCTCGGCTTAAATGTTCTGAATCCAGAATAGAGGAAGACAGCTGCTCTCCGGCGTTTCTGTCCTTTTCCTCCAGCACGAGTTTCCGGCTGTCGTTAGTGACACTGGGATTTGTCAGAACTACGAATTCTCCTCCATGGATATAGTTATTCAATCCTGTATTCACTTTTGATGCACTGCAGGCAGTCTGCAAAATAGCCCCATCGGACAAACTACTCCAGACCGTTTTCCCCTGCTTTCAGCTTCAGAACTTCTGTAAGCTCCGGGATCTGCATCATATTTCTACAATTCATAAAACACTACTCCTCCCACTGATACTGCTTCATATCTACACATCCATTTGCCTTAAACTCCACACCCTCGTCTTCCAGAAGCATCTTCTGCTCTCTCCAGCCTGGTGCAGTACGCCCTGCATGGTTCACAACTCTGTGGCAGGGATACTTCCCGTAAAATTCTGCCATACCTAAGACTTTTCCTACAAGACGTGAATTTTTATCCCGCCCGATCAGCCGTGCGATCTGTCCGTAGGAGGCCACTTTTCCCTCAGGTATCTCTTCCACCACGGACAGTATCTCATAGATTAAATCTTCATCCAGTATTTTTCCCATAATTATTCCTCCGAAATCCTGCTGGCAATTTTCATAGCATGCTTTCATAAATAAAATATCTGTCTTTTCGTGGACGCCTGCACCAGACCGTCCTCTCAGCCTGAGTTTTACAGTGCAGTTCCTTTCTTTGGAATAAACAAACGGCTCATATCTGTATGTTCCAGCTTAAGAAGTGAAATTTTTTTGTCAATTCCTCCGGCATAGCCCGTCAAGCTTCCATTTGTTCCTACAACTCGATGGCAGGGAATGATAATGGAAATTTCATTATGTCCAACCGCACCGCCTACTGCCTGGGCGGACATATGGGAAGTGTTTTTCATCACTGCAATTCTGCGCGCAATTTCTCCATATGTGATCGTCTGTCCGTAGGGAATCTCCAGTAAAATCTTCCACACTTCCTGTCTGAATACTGAACTGGTGGGATGAAGTGGCGGAGTAAATTTCGGTTCTTCACCGGAGAAATATACATCCAGCCATTTTTTTGCTTCTGTGAGAATTTTCGTTTCCTGTGGAACATAATCTTCCGGAAGTGTATTTGCAAAATATTTCTGTCCTTCAAACCACAGACCGGTAAGTCCGATTTCATCTGCGGCAAGTAAAATATCTCCGATTAGCGATTTATATTTGCATGTGTATACCATATTTTCCCCCACATTCATTTATCTCTACAATTTTTTCTATAGGATTCCTCTTAATTAACGCAAATGTCACATGCGCGTCCCCTCTGAGATTTCCTCGACATTGTGAGTTTTATCCCAACAAGCAACAGGAGATTACTGACATTCTTGACATTCTTGACAATTTATAATATTATACCATTTTTGTTCTGAACATGCTATAATGCTGTTGCTGCCGAACCTCCAGTTGAAAGGATGTAAAGTCCTATGACAAGTTCTATAATTACTTTCTTTGTTTCTGTTATGGCAACTGTGGCTAGGCTGGACAGAAACGACAGGCAGTAACAGCCTAAAGGATTAAAACACCTTACATAAACGGAACAAAAACCCCCGGAAGTCTCGACCACTTCCGGGGGTTTTCGTATCAAATTCGTATCACGGGATCGTCAAACCCAGTGTTTTTCCTGCTTTTAAAAGTTTTTCAATACTCTCTCCACAACAATATAAAAAGCGGCAGAGCCTCTATTTCTGCAGGCTCTACCGCTTTCTATCTGAATTCCCCTCAAAAAATCTTTATATTAGAACAGTCCTGTGATCTTACCGCTCTCGTCTACGTCGATCTTGGTTGCTGCCGGTACTTTCGGAAGACCTGGCATGGTCATGATCTCACCTGTCAGTGCAACAATAAATCCTGCACCTGCGGAAATCTTAAGATTTCTTACTGTTACCTCGAAATCTGTCGGAGCACCAAGCTTTGTCTGGTCGTCTGTTAAGCTGTACTGGGTCTTAGCCACACAGATCGGGCAGTTGCCAAATCCAAGTGCCTCCAGCTGTTTCGCCTGCTTCTGGGCATTTGCTGTAAGAACCACTTTCTTTCCACCATAAACCTTCTGTACGATCTGGTTCAGTTTGTCCTCGATGGAGCCTTCCAGTTCATAAGCATATGTGAAATCATTCGGCTCTTCAACAAGACGGATCACTTCCTCAGCAAGCTTGATTCCGCCTTCGCCACCTTTTGCCCATACCTCGGAAAGTGCTACGTTTACGCCAAGCTCCTTGCATTTTGCTTCCACAAAATCAAGCTCTGCCTTGGTATCGGTCGGGAATGCGTTAATAGCTACCACACATGGAAGCTTGTATACATTTTTGATATTGCTTACATGCTTCAGAAGGTTCGGGATACCCTTTTCAAGAGCCTCAAGGTTCTCATTGTTAAGATCTGCTTTTGCAACGCCACCATTATATTTCAGAGCACGTACGGTTGCTACGATAACAACGGCACTTGGTGTAAGACCTGCCATACGGCACTTGATATCCAGGAATTTCTCAGCTCCAAGATCAGCACCGAATCCAGCCTCTGTGATGGCATAATCAGCAAGCTTCATAGCCATCTTTGTAGCGGTTACGGAGTTACATCCGTGAGCGATATTTGCGAATGGTCCGCCATGAACGATCGCCGGAACATGCTCCAGTGTCTGAACAAGGTTTGGTTTCAGGGCATCCTTCAGAAGTGCTGTCATAGCACCCTCTGCGTGGAGGTCTCCTGCTGTTACCGGTTTCTGCTCAGCAACCTTACCGTAAGTATATCCGATGATGATTCTGGAAAGTCTCTCTTTCAGATCTTTGATATCACTTGCCAGACAGAGAACTGCCATAATCTCAGATGCTACAGTGATGTCATATCCGTCTTCACGCGGCATACCGTTTGTTCTTCCGCCAAGTCCGTCTACTACATTACGAAGCTGACGGTCGTTCATGTCCACGCATCGTCTCCAGGTGATCTTTCTCGGGTCGATGTTCAGTTCATTACCCTGGAAAATATGGTTGTCGATCATTGCTGCAAGAAGGTTGTTTGCCGCACCGATTGCATGGAAATCACCGGTAAAATGAAGGTTGATATCCTCCATCGGAACTACCTGTGCATAGCCGCCGCCTGCCGCACCACCTTTGACACCAAATACCGGTCCCAGGGATGGCTCACGAAGAGCTACCATAACATTTTTTCCAAGTCTCTGCATTCCATCTGCAAGACCTACGGTTGTCGTAGTTTTTCCCTCACCTGCCGGTGTCGGGTTGATGGCTGTTACCAGGATCAGCTTTCCGTCTTTTTTGTCTGTTTCTTTCAGAAGATTATAGTCGATCTTTGCTTTGTATTTACCATACTGCTCCAGATATTTGTCATCAATACCTGCTTTCTCTGCAATCTTGGTAATTGGCTCCATTGTGCACTCCTGTGCAATCTCGATGTCACTTTTAAATCCCATAATGTTCTCCTTTCTCCGCTGCAACCGTCTGCATCTTTTATCCCATAAAAAAGAGCAGTATCTGAAGTTTTTCAAATACTGCCCAGACGGTCGACTCATCGAATCTCCGGCTCCCTCGTGGTTATCCCACAACTCCGTCAGTCACCGAAGACTTTATTAATTTGATGATTGAATACTAACATATTTATTAGTACTTGTCAAGAAATTATCAAATTATTTTTTCACTTTTAAAGTGAGCTAAGTCTAATTTTCTGAATCATTTCCGTTCTATGTATTAGTTTTCTCTCCAACATTCGTACATATCTTTTTTCATCAAATCCTCTGTTATTTAATCGTATCTTGTACCGGTCATCCGTTAATGCGACTGTCCAGACGCCATAAACATATTACCACACTTATGAAATCAAATCTGCAAATCCTGTAGATACCAGGAATAATATCAGCATTACAACCGGCACTACATAACGGATCATAAAGCGATATAATCCTGCCCGTTTGAAGTGTTCCCCATTTCGTTCCACTTCTCCTATGATCCAGTCAGGGCCGATCACCCAGCCGATCAGAATACTTGTCAAAAGTGAGATAAACGGCATCAGAAAACTGTTGCTGATATAATCCATCACATCCAGCAGCTGTCCAACGGAACCATTTGGCAGTTTAAGTTCAAAATACAGTTTGTTATAACCAAGGCAGATCAGCACTGCTGTAACAAGAGAATAGATTCCGACAGCACCACACATTTTCTTACGGGGTTTGTGATAGAGTTCCATGCAGTTTGCAACCAGTGTCTCCATGACAGACACGCAGGAAGTCAGTGCCGCAAATCCCATCATCAGGAAAAATGCAATTGCCACCGGACGGCCAAATACTCCCATGGCATCAAAAACCTTTGGCAGTGAGATAAATATCAGACTTGGGCCGGAAGCCATTCCATCCTTTCCGAGAAATACAAAAACAGCCGGTATGATCATCATTCCTGCAAGAAATGCAACGCCGGTATCAAAGATCTCAATCTGATTTGTTGCTTTATTTAAATTAACTTCATTTTTCACATAAGAACCATAAGTGATCATGATTCCCATAGATACACTTAAGGAAAAGAATAACTGGCTCATCGCATCCAGAAGGATCTCCAGGAAACGTTTTACCGTCAGTCCATGAAAATCCGGTTTGAGATAAACAGCCAGCCCCTGCATACCGGTGCGGACAGTTCCATCCGTATCAGTATGGGACAGTGTCAGTGAAAAAATCGCAATGATCACAATCAGAAGAATCAGCCCCGGCATAATGATCCTGGAAAACTTTTCGATTCCCTTTTCCACACCACGAAATACGATCCAGGCAGTCAGTGCCAGAAAGATCAGCATAAATACAACAGGTGCAATATCTGATGTAATAAATGATGTAAAGTATACATCTGAAGCCGCATCTTTCCCATCAGAAATAATATAAGTAAAAAAATATTTTACAATCCATCCACCGATAACAGAATAATAGGTCATGATCAATGCCGGAACCATAAACGTTAAATGTCCTAAAAATTTCCACTTTGGATCAAGAGATTCAAAAGCCCTCAATGCATTTTTCTTTGTCTTTCTCCCAAGTGCTACATCCGTTGTCAACAGTACAAATCCAAAAGTCAGTACCAGTACCAGATAAACCAGCAGGAAAAGTCCTCCGCCATCTTTGGCACAGAGATATGGAAATCTCCAGATATTTCCAACTCCTACTGCACTTCCGGCTGCCGCCAGGACAAAGCCTATTGAGCCGGAAAAGCTACTTCCTTTTTCTTTCATTTCAATTTCCCCTCTTCAAGTATATATTTGATATAGGCTGAAACCTTCAGCCTAACAGCCATATCTTACCTTAAATAAAGATAAGTGCAAATGGCAGAAGTTTCTTTTTACGAAATTTTATTCTAAAAAAGTTTCTTACTACTTTACAAAATACCGGTTTTTCCGATATAATCGTATACAATATAAATTAATAAGAAAAATAGATAGTATGAGGAAACAAAATGAGTAATTTTACCTGTTATGTAGGTGAACAAATAAGAAAATACCGAAAAGCCGGAAAGATGACTCTGCAGGATCTGGCAGATGCCATCCATAAAAGTCGAGCTACCGTATGCAAATATGAAAATGGAGATATCTCCGTTGATATCGAAACTTTATATGAGATCAGCCAGATTCTCCAGGTATCTATGTCCCAGCTTACCACTGGTCTTCCTGAAACAGCCAGTAAACCGTCCAATGCACCGGGAAAAGGACAAAAAAGCCCATTTTTTCAGGCACAGAGGCTATATTTTTACTTTTACGATGGACGCTATCAGCGTACGAAGGATGGCGTCATCGATATTTATGAAAAAAAAGGCGAATCCGGAAAATACGAAGCAACCTTAACGATCTGTTCTGTTTCTGCCAACGGAAGAAGCAGTGAGATTTTTTACACCGGAAAAGTTCTTTACAGTGATATGCTGATCCGTTTTTCCTTTGTAAATCAGTATAACCCACTGGAAGAAGATCTCCTGTACATTTTTAATCCTCTGGAGCTTCGAGATTTTACAACAGGACTTTTGTGTGGGATTTCCAGTGCGGATCTGATGCCCTGCGCATTCAAATGTGTGATCACTTTAAAACCACAGGAGCTTACCGAAGCGTTCCGCCACCAGCTGCTTTTTACAAAAAAAGATCTGAAGCGCTGGGAACAGCTGAATATGTTACTGATAGATAATATGGAAAAGTAGTTTTCTGCAAAAAACGGTACACCTTATATTTTATAAGCTGTACCGTTTTCGTATTTTTCTGTATCAGGGTTTGCCTGCAAACCCACACCGGATTGCCTGTGTCGGACATATCTTTTTACATCTTCCACATCGGATGCATTCTGTACTGTTTGGATTTTCCGTCGGATCGACCTCCATCTGGCAGATATTCCTGCATTTTCCGCAGTGAACACATTTTTCTTTATCTACTCTGTAACGAAAAACGGAAACTTTATTAAATACCGAATAAAAAGCTCCCAACGGGCAGATATACTTACAGAATGGCCGGTATATCATAATTGATAAGATAATGGTGATCACCAGGATTGTATTTTTCCACATGTACAGCCAGCCTACTGCACTTCTCATGGATTTGTTCAGCAGCACCAGAGGGATACCTCCCTCCAGCGTTCCTGCCGGGCAGATCAGCTTGCAGAAATATGGCGCTCCCTGTCCCATGATATCTACTACAAACATTGGAAGTATGATCACAAATACAAGAAAGATCACATATTTCAGTTTTCGCAGAAGCTTATCTCCCCGAAATGTCCGGATCTTCTTTGGAAAAGGAATTTTGTTCAACAGATCCTGGATCAGTCCAAAGGGGCAGAGAAATCCGCACACCAGTCTTCCAAGCAGCGCTCCGACAAAGATCAGAAATCCAGCCACATAATATGCCATCTTGAAGTTCCAGCTTCCGATCACAGCCTGAAGGGAACCAATGGGACAGGCCCCTCTTGCCCCGGGGCAGGAATAACAGTTCAGCCCCGGAACACAGACATTTTTCAGTTTTCCGGTATAGATCTTTCCAGTCACAAAGCCTGATATGTGACTGTTTGTAAGGGCCGCCCACAATGCCTGGACTCCATGCCGCGGCCATTCATTTATTTTCATCTTCTTATTATCCAATGCCAATACACTCCATACAGATGTTGATCGCTTTTGTAAAAACTACAGATACCTCACCTCTGCAGATTCCCAGTATCATCAGTAAAATCCCCAAAAACGCCAGAGCTGGTCCGATCCACCTGGATTCTGTTATTTTCCGAATCATTTTTTCACTCTCCGTAATGATCATCTTTTACTTTGAAACGTTTTTAAGCTCTTTTTCCACGATTTCCTTCCATTCGTCCAGTGTATGGCTTCCTGTATAGGTATCGCCTACAATGTTTCCATCTTTGTCAACAAAAAATGTTTCAGGAAATGCGGAAATCCCCTGCAGACGGCCGTTCATCATAGTAGTATCCGGTATCAGGAACGGATACTCTGCTTTTGTTTTTTCCTGAAGAATGCCAGCTTTTTTTACAGCCTCCTCGTCCTGATTTCCCTTTTCATCTGTAGTATCAAGCACCACGCCTGCTACTCCGACGCCTTTATCTTTCATTTCTTTATAAAGCTCCTGAAGTTCCGGAATTTCTTTTACACATGGTGAGCACCAGGTTGTAAAAATATTTACCAGCGTCAGGTCATAGTCACTGAATACTTTTTCTGTATATGTTTTTCCATCTATTCCTGTTGTTTCAAATTTTCCTACAGATTTTACATCCTCCGGGTTGACGCTGGTATCCTGTGGCTGTTCAAACACGGAAATATTCTGATACGGTGTCATTTCCGTAATGTCGGTTTTGATCTTTTCCAGCTCCTTTGTCAGCTTTTCATCTGCATCTTTGTTAGTGCTCAGATAATATTTGTATTTCCCGTCACTGCTGCTTCCAAGCTCTTTATGCTCTGTACAGCCTGTGATCTCATCCAGCTTTTTCTGTGAAGCTTCGTCATAAACGCCAATTGTACCAATTCTGTCCAGACCTGCCACCCAGTCGTCATATCCGGTTCCCATCTTCTGTATTTCGGCATTTTTCTGTTCCTCTGTCATTTTGCTCCAGCTTACATAGGCATATGTCACTGCATTGGTCTGATTCTCAAAATCTTCCGTAGTAAGCATTGCAATGCTCTGATCCTTGATCTGATTTAACAGCTCCTTCGAAAGTGAAAGCTTCAGTCCCAGAAACGGATATTCATAAGAATCCTGTGCCTTGCAGGTTACGTCGGAAGGCTTAAATGTACCTGCTACCAGATCTGATGAAACTGCCTCTCCATCCACCGCCATTGCCTCTCCGATATCTGCTGTTTCCGTGCTTTCTGCCGCCGTTACCGGTACGCTTCCAAATGCAGATATTCCTAATACCGCTGCTGCCATAAGTGCTGTTATTTTCTGTGTTCTTAATTTCATTGTTTATATTCTCCCTTCTGATATCACCGGCCCATATCCGGAACCGACGTATATTTTATATGTAAATCTTGCTCTCTGTAGCCTTACTATATCATCTCCTGTATAAAATCTCTGTTAAGAAGTGAAAAAATTTACAGGAATTTTATGCTATACATGATATGATAGATAACAAAGCAAAATCAACTGTTTTTTAGGAGAATTTATTATGCATATATTGATAATCGAAGATGAAAAGCAGCTCTGCCAGTCTATTGCGGAGGGACTTCGCATGGATGGCTATGAAGCGGACACATGTTTTGACGGGGATGAAGGACTGGAATTATGTCTGGTGGAAAATTATGATCTCATCCTTCTTGATCTGAACCTTCCAGGCGTTGATGGGCTAGAAATCCTGCGCCAGTTTCGGGAATCCGATACTTCCACTCCCGTTTTGATCCTCTCTGCCAGAGGACAGATCCAGGACAAGGTTGAAGGGCTTGATCTCGGTGCCAATGACTATCTCACAAAGCCTTTTCATTTTGAAGAGCTGGAGGCACGGATCCGAAGTCTGACACGAAGGAAATTTATCCAGCAGGATGTATGTCTGCAATGCGGACGTATCAGCTTTGATACCCGTACAAGAAAGGCCAGTATCGATGGACTTCCTCTTTCTCTGACCCGAAAGGAAAGTTCTCTTCTGGAATATTTCCTTCTTCATCAGAACCGTATCATAAGCCCGGAAGAAATGATCGAGCATATCTGGGACGGAAGCGTCAACAGTCTCAGCAATTCCATTCGTGTCCACATTTCTTCTCTTCGAAAAAAGCTGCGCACTGCTCTCGGCTTTGATCCAATACAGAATAAGATCGGCCAGGGTTACATTTTAACGGAGGATATAAAATGAAAAAAATAACCGGAAAGCTATCTCTTCAATGGCGTCTGACACTGATCACCGCACTGCTTATGACAGTCACCTGCATTCTGATGTATTTTTTTATCAGCCAGTCTGCAGTTGCCGGAATGGAGGATCTGGGAGATTACATGATACGGATCGATAACACAGATTCTGCTCCCATCACCTTTAATATGAATCCCTCCGTCTTATTTCCGGAGCTTTCCGATCAGCTGCAGCTAACCAAAAAACTTTTTCTCACCAAAGGACTTATGGTAACAGGGATCATCATCCTTCTCAGCAGTATCTGCACTTATTTTATCAGCCGTCAGGCATTACTTCCGCTTCGCAGACTCAGC
Organism: Blautia sp. MB18-30; assembly: GCF_023669475.1. Classification (NCBI taxonomy): domain Bacteria; kingdom Bacillati; phylum Bacillota; class Clostridia; order Lachnospirales; family Lachnospiraceae; genus Blautia; species Blautia sp. MB18-30. The sequence continues at coordinate 133,577 of NZ_JAMOYY010000001.1, forward strand.
CAGGAGGTGAACAAAATAGAGGTCCAGAACCTTTCAGAGGCTCTTGAAGTTCCTGCTACCAATGACGAGATTTCCCGCCTGACAGTTTCATTTAACAAAATGCTCGCACGCCTGGATGAAGCCTTTACTGCCCAGAAGCAGTTTTCTGCCAATGCAGCACATGAGCTGAGGACTCCTCTTGCCGTTATCCAGACAAACCTGGAGGTCTTTGCCCGCAGGGAAGCACCTGCTTTACAAGATTATCAGGAGATTTTTGCCATGCTACAGGAACAGACCGGGCGACTTTCCCATCTGGCTGAAATCCTCCTGGATATGACCGGTGTACAGACTGTTGAACGTTCCGAAAGGATCTCTCTGGCAGCACTGACGGATGAGGTTTTCTGCGACCTGGCCTCCGTAGCGGAACAGAAAGAAGTTGAACTGATCCAGCAGGAAGGGGACTGCATCATTACCGGAAGCTATCTGCTGCTGTATCGCGCTGTGTACAATCTTGTGGAAAATGCGATCAAATACAATCACTCCGGTGGAAAAGTAACCGTAAATATCCATCCTTCCGAAGAAATAACAGATACATCCACGTCTGTCAATTACGTCTTTCTTGAAGTCTCTGATACCGGAATCGGCATTCCTCCTGAATATCAGGAAAAAATCTTCACCCCGTTCTTCCGTGTGGACAAATCAAGAAGCCGTGCTATGGGCGGTGCCGGCCTGGGGCTTGCACTTGTCAGTGAAATTGTCAGACAGCATAACGGACAGGTAAAAGTACTGGAAAGCAGCAAAAAAGGCAGCATGATTGCAATTATTCTGCCAGTCTGAACATGTTTGTATTACATTTACTTTATATACTCATGAACGCAATCGCTTTGCGATCTGCGTTCAAATCCGAGTATATTTTCTCAACAATACTGTCTGTATCCATTTCGCAGGTAATAGCCTGTTCCCTGAGAACTGAAGAAAAATCTTTTTCTCTCCACCATCTGCGCATATCTTTTTCACCAAATTCTCTGTTTCTTGTATTATGTCGTCTCACGGTTTCTTCGAACGACAGATCAAAATAATCTCCCATCCGCCTGTTCTGCATTTCATATTCCAGGATGATCTTTCCCACACTCTGGGCAATATCCACAAAAGAAGCTCCCTTCCACCGAATGTAAAACAGCGGGAGCTGAAGCGCATTGGCTTTGTCGATCATCTCCTTCGGGACGGGTTCTTTATCATCGGTGATCGAAATCCCAAAGCCGGAAATTCCAAGCCCATACAGTTCTTCCATGGCTTTCCCGGCTTCTTCCAGGTCAAACCGGACATAGTCTACCACACACAGGGCAAAATCCCCCTGGTTCATATGCTCCTCAAAAGGCCGGGTCTGCACCATATAGGTCCATGTGACAGGTCTTGTGAGACCTTTTTCCCCAGCGATCAGCTCCACTCCGTCCAGCTGCAGCTCCAGTATATCCTGACAGGTGATCATATGCATCAACTCCTTATTTTTGCAGTATTTCACACGCTCTCATCCATAAACAGGCAAATACGATATCTGATTTTCTCATCCTTCAGTTATCCTAGCAGAAATATCTGATTCCGGCAACTCAAAAAAAGCCTGGAAGAAATCAGCCACAGGCATTTTATTTCTTCCAGGTTTTTCTGTTTTCTGATTCTCAGTCAGCTGTCTTTGATCCGGCAGCTGATACAGCTCTGCATCCAGTTACATTCAGACTTATTCTGCCTGTGGTTTGCTTACCTGTGCTGTATCATTCTTTACTCCGGCAGATTTTTCGGCATGCTCTTTCACAAGATTCTGTCCAAGTAGAGTCAGGCATACAAATGCGATCACTGCAAAAACAGCTCCGATCCCAAATACCACGTTCATCTCATAACCTTTGCTACTCACCAGACCGGAGATCGCCGGTGCGCCAAAGGTTGCAAATACAATGCCGAACATGACAAATCCGTAATTCTCCCCGGTGTGCTTCATTCCGAAAATAGAGCTTGTCAGGGACGGGAAGCTTCCCATGATGCCGCCGTAGCAGCCGTACATCAGCACAACAGCAACCGTTACTGCTAGGGATCTTGATACAGCGAGAACTCCCATAGCGATCACTGCCACGATCAGCACTCCTTTGATGCAGACGATCCTTCCCACTTTATCTGCCAGTGTCGGAAGCACCAGTCTTGCTCCCGCATTGACAATGGATCCAAGCATAACGGCGCTGACTGCCACTGCAGACGGGATCCCAAGGTCGATCTGGTAGGTCTGGGATACCGGTGAAACCATAAAATAAGAAATCAGTCCAAAGAACATGGTCGCAAGAAGAAGATAAAAATTTCTTGTACGCATCATCTCTCCGGATGTATACTGCTTCATCTCCGATGTTCCGGACTTTGCCGCAGAGCCACCTGCGTTCACCAGACTCTTATCGGGTGCCTGAAAAAAGATGCCGCACAGAATCCAGGAAACTGCGATGGCTGCCCCAATGATCAGAAAGGTTTTCTGCACACCCTCTGCCTCCAGCAGCTTTCGACTCAGCGGCGCCAGGAAAAATCCGCAAAGTCCGTTGGCAGTTACCACAACACCGGAAGCAAATCCGGTACGGTCCGGGAACCATCTCTGTACCGTTGCCAGAATCACCGTGTAGATCATTCCCTGTCCAAATCCCTGCATCACTCCATAGGAGAGATACATAGGAAGCGGTGTGGAAACGATCAGAAATGCGGATGCCAGGATTCCTGCCGCAAAGGTCCCGCCTCCGATCCATACAATCGTCTTTTCCTTAAAGCGGTTCTGCATCCTTCCGCCTAAGATATTTCCGAATACAAAGGTGCTCAGTGCCAGATAAAAGCACATGGATGCCTGTCCCTGGCTCCAGCCTGCCTGCTCCATCACATAGGGCTGGTAAATAGACCATACATGGGGATATCCGGTAAAAAAGATTGCAAAAGCTCCGAATATCATAGTCAGCAGACGCTGTTTTTTCTGTATTCCTGTCATAATTTCCTCCTCTGAAAAAGATTTCAGGCCTGCTCTATATTCTCTGCTCACAGAATGCAGCCTGTTTCTGTCCACACGATCTGCACGTTTTCCTGCACATTAGCTCCGCTTATCTTTGATATTTTCGTATTTGCGTGCTTTTTCTCTTTGTTTGCGTGTTAAATGCGTGTTAATTATGTTGTGTGTATGTTATCACACGCAGTCTGATTATGCAATATAAATTTACAGCTTTTTCTGTTTTCTCGTTTTTGTCCAAATTTTCCTGTTATTTCTTTGTATATTATTCACAATGGCTGTGTTTCAAGCACGCATATGCACGCACATGTTTTTTATTTAAAAATACCGTCTTTATACGTTTTTTCATTTTATATTTCTTTATTTACGCAAGAAAGCACGCCATGTTGCAGGCGTGCTTTCGTGATTTTATATGATTTCTGTTTCTTATTTGATTATCTTCAGCTCATATTCCCTGGTTCCCAGGCCGATCTTTTCTGCCTGATCCAGGGTTGCCTTCCACTCAATATTCGGATTGGAATCCTTAAAGTGGTCATGGTGACAGTGCCATCCCGGCTCTGCCAGATGCTCTCCAAGCTGGCTGTTGGCGATCGGTGTTGCCTTCAGGCAGGCATCTGCACAGGCCTGATCCAGTGCAACCGGGTCAAAGCTTGCGAACATTCCGATATCCGGAAGGATCGGCGCATCATTTTCACCATGGCAGTCACAGTTAGGGCTGATATCCTGTACCAGTGCAATATGGAAATGGGGACGTCCGTGACAGACAGCCTGTGCATACTCTGCCATCTTGCGATCAAGAAGCTCGTTTGCACTGCTATTCGGATTGTATACGGCATCATAGCTGCAGGCCCCGATACAGCGGCCACAGCCTTTGCATTTATCGTAATCGATAACTGCTTTCTTGTTTACATATGTAATCGCATCACTTCCGCACTCTTTCGCACAACGGCGGCAACCACGACAGACATCTTCATGGATGGCCGGCTTTCCGCTGGCATGCTGCTGCATTTTTCCGGCACGGCTTCCGCATCCCATACCGATATTCTTCAGAGCACCGCCAAAGCCGGTTGTCTCATGTCCCTTGAAATGGCTGAGACTGATAAAAATATCTGCGTCCATGATAGCATGTCCGATCAGGGCAGTTTTGCAGTATTCTCCGTTTACTACCGGAACTTCTACTTCATCGGTTCCTCGAACTCCGTCACCGATGATGATCTGGCATCCGGTTGTGATCGTGTTAAATCCGTTAAGATTTGCACAGTCCAGATGCTCCAGTGCATTCTTTCTGCTTCCCGGATAAAGAGTATTACAATCTGTCAGGAACGGCATTCCGCCCTGCTCCTTACAAAGATCTGCGACTACCCTTGCATAGTTCGGACGAAGGAATGCCATATTTCCAAGCTCTCCGAAATGCATCTTGATGGCTACGAATTTTCCATCCATATCAATATCTTTGATTCCTGCGGCAACACAGAGTTTTTTCAGTTTGTCCAGCTGGCTGGTTCCCACCGGACAACGAAAATCAGTGAAATAAACTGTTGATTTTTCCATTCTGGTTTTTCTCCTGCTGATTCTTTTTATGTAATTACATTTATTTAAACTCTACACGTTTTTTCTGTTTCTGTCAACGGATACTCGCATTTGTAAAACTCCATCTATTTCTCCCATATTCCTTTACAAAATCCTTCATCTTACCCATGGAAAAGAACCTGGGAAAAATAACGGATCATTCCGTCGCTGGTCCAGCATAGCATTCCTGCAGCGTCTGCCATTTTCTGTGCATCCACACAGTAAGCGGACATGCAGAAATTATGTTTATAAGGTCCCGCACTCATGATCAGAAGATCAGTTATTCCCTCTTCTTTCATCTTCTCTGCCAGCTGTTCTGTCAGTTTGTTATGAGCAAGTTTTGCCTTTTTGTAGTCCATAAGGCCATCCTGCATTGTCTGGAGTATCAGCGTTTTTTCGTATTTCAGCGCATGCTCTTTCATCTCCTCTACAGTGCCGCTCTGTGGTGGACATGCCGGGTTTTTATCATAATTCCCGCAAAGATTGTCCTCGCAGAAAACCCGGTATTCCGGCACAAATACAAGCTGATCGGTACTTATGACCGCTGCGTCGGAAAAACCAAGAGCTTTTGCTTCTTCAATAAGATTCATTTTTTCTCTCCTGTGCTTTTTTCTTTTATAGTGCCACATTTTATTTGTTTTTACAAGCTCTGCCTTTCACTCTGCCGCCAGGCGGATGAATTCCTCCATCTCTCTCGTCTTAAACTTATTTTTATGGTAAAAGATCTGCCGGTACATGGATATCTCCACATCTTCCACATGTAAAAGGGCAATTCTTCCTTTCCGGATATCCCGCTCCACAGCCAGATAGGGAAGAAAGGAAAGTCCGTGGTTCTTTTCCAGCATGCGGATGATGAAAGCGGTATCGCTGATCTCCAATACCGGTGACAGGGCCTGCTTCTTAAGCGCCAGCTGCTGATCCAGGGCCTGGCGATAATTGGCATTCTTTTCCGTGAGAAAAAAAGGCTCTTCCAGAATATCCTCCATCTTCAGCGTCTTTCCCGCAAACTCCGAATCTGCAGAGGCCACAAATACTACCGGCTCCGCCTTCTCCATGACCTTCACCCAGTTCTGGTCCCACCTTGGGGTATCCAGTATGTAAATAAGATCCAGCCCGTTATGCTCCATCATCCGTATCAGCTGCTCCGGTGTATCAATAGTCACCTGCATATTTACTTTCGGGTGAAACTCACGAAATTTGCTGAGAACAGCCGGAAGCTTTGCTGTACAAAGAGATTCAATCGTCCCGATATGTAATGGATTCTTCAGTTCCGCATCGTCATTCATTGACTTTTTTGCTTTATTTACATCATATAAGATCCGGCTTGCATGCTCCATAAACTCTTTTCCGGACGGAGTAAGCACCACACGCTTTCCAGTTCTGTCAAAAAGTCTTGTTTCCAGCTCATTTTCCAGAAGACGGATCTGGACAGTGATCGCTGACTGGGTGTATCCCAGAACCTCTGCTGCCCTGGAAAAGCTCTGAAGCTGTGCTACATGTACAAACGTCTCCAACTGACGGATTTCCATGATTTTCTCCCTTTTACTATGAAATTTTTTCATCGTGATGATGAAATCTGTGAATTTGCCTTATTTTTATGTCAATGTTACAATACAATCACGAGGACGTCAATCGTATTTTTGTGCAAAATGAATAAATTCATACTTAGGAGGAAAGAATCCAAATGGAAAAGAAAAAAATCAAGATCGGACTTGTGCCGAAGCTGATCATTGCCATCATCGTAGGTATCCTGTTCGGCCAGTTCCTTCCGGAAGGCTTCTGTCGCTTTGTTGTAACCCTTTCCGGATTTTTCAGTACCTTTCTGAAATTCGTCATCCCGCTGATGATCCTTGCCTATGTGACCATGGGTATTGCGGATCTTTCACAGGGTGCAGGGAAGCTTCTCCTGATCACAGTGGCTCTGGCTTATGGCTCCACTCTGATCGCAGGTTCCGCATCCTATCTGGTATCATCCAGCCTGTTCCCACACTTTATGAGTGAAGGTGCACTGGATCAGATCGCAGCTACCGCAGACGCATCCCTGACACCGTTTTTCTCTATCACACTGGAGCCGGTCATGGATACTCTTTCTGCTGTTGCCCTTGCCTTTGTCATGGGACTGTGCCTCTCTTCCATGCGTGGAAAAGAAATGGGAAACAGCCTTTATAACGGAATGAGTGACTTTTCCAAGATCATTGACAAAGTCCTTCATACCATTATCATCCCGCTGCTTCCGCTTTACATCTGCGGAACCTTCACAGATATGACTATTTCCGGAAAAACCTTTGCCATCTTAAGCATCCTCTGGAAAGTATTCCTTGTTGTTATCATCATGCACCTGATCTGCATTACGATCCAGTTTGTGATCGCAGGTACTGTCAGCAAAAAGAATCCTTTCACTCTGATCAAAAATCAGATCCCGGGATACACAACTGCTCTGGGAACCCAGTCTTCCGCAGCTACCATCCCGGTCAATCTGGAATGTGCCAAAAAGGACGGCGTGTGCGAGCAGATCCGCAACTTCGTAGTACCGCTCTGTGCAAACATCCACATGGCCGGTTCCATGATCACCATCACAGCCTGTGCTACTGCAGTCTGCCTTATGAACCAGCTGCCCATCAGTCTTGGGATCATCGTTCCGTTCATCATGACTCTCGGTGTTGCCATGGTTGCATCTCCCGGTGCTCCCGGTGGTTCCATCATGACTGCCCTTCCATTCCTTTACATGGTATTCGGAGCGGAAGCCGGTGATCCGGACGGTGCCATCTGTGCGATCATGGTTGCCCTTTACATTACCCAGGATTCCTTCGGAACTGCCTGCAATGTATCCGGTGACAACGCCATCGGCGTGATCGTTGACACCATTTATAAGAAATTTATCGCAAAAACACCACAGGAGGATTAAGCAAAATGTCTTTTATCAGTGTATTTGACGTTATGGGGCCCAACATGATCGGTCCTTCCAGTTCTCATACCGCAGGGGCTGCGCGTATTGCTTTCCTTGCCCAGAAGATGATCACGCCGCCCCTGAAAAAAGTAGAATTCATCCTTTATGGTTCCTTCGCCAGAACATACAAGGGACACGGTACAGACCGTGCCCTCCTTGGCGGGATCATGGGCTTTTCCACAGATGACATGCGTATACGGAATTCTTTTGATATTGCCAGGGAACAGGGGATCGACTTTTCCTTTACTCCAAATGAAGCGGAAACCGATGTCCATCCCAACACTGTAGATATCCATATGGTCAATGAACAGGGACAGGAAATGACAGTCCGGGGGGAATCGCTGGGCGGCGGCAAGGTCCGCATTGTGGAAATCAACCACGTGAAAGTGGATTTCACCGGCGAATACAGTGCCATCATCGTGATTCATCAGGATACTCCCGGTGTTGTGGCCTACATCACCAGATGCTTAAGTGAACGTAACATTAACATTGCCTTCATGCGCCTCTTCCGTGAATCCAAAGGAACCACAGCCTATACGATCGTGGAATCCGACGGTCATCTCCCGGAAGATATCGTAGAAAGCATTCACCGGAACACCAACATCCATGATGTCATGGTTGTTCAGATGTAGGGAAAAGGAGGATGTGTTTTATGGATTTCAAAAATGCCAAGGAACTTCTTGCTCTCTGCCAGAAAAAAAAGCTTCCGATTTCCGAAGTAATGCGCCAGCGTGAGATCCTTCTCGGTGAAACCACTGCTGAAATCGTGGACCAGCGCATGGACCGTGTTCTGGAGATCATGAAGGATGCTGCTTTTTCCCCTATCAAAGATCCGGTGATATCTATGGGCGGACTGATCGGCGGTGAAGCCCGAAAGCTCTGCGAATTTCATGACCTGGGAAAAAGCCTGTGCGGAAATGTTCTCGGAAAGGGGATCACCTACGCTATGGCAACCCTTGAGACCAACGCTTCCATGGGACTTATCGTTGCCTCTCCTACTGCCGGCAGTGCCGGGATCGTTCCCGGAATGATGCTTGCTCTTCAGGAGGTCTACGGCTTTTCCGATAAAAAAATCCGCCAGGCACTATTTAATGCAGGCGCGATCGGCTATCTTGCCATGCGTAATGCAACAGTTGCCGGTGCTGTTGGCGGATGTCAGGCTGAGGTCGGAATCGCTTCTGCAATGGCTGCTTCCGCTGCTGTGGAGCTTCTTGGCGGTACACCTCTTCAGTGTACTTATGCTGCTTCCACGGTTCTTATGAACATGCTTGGACTTGTGTGCGACCCTGTAGGCGGCCTGGTGGAATATCCCTGCCAGAACCGTAATGCAGCCGGTGTTTCCAATGCCCTAATCGCAGCGGAAATGTCACTGGCCGGTATCCCCCAGTTCATCCCGCTGGATGAGATGATCGATGCCATGTATACTGTGGGCAAAAAGCTTCCTGCAGAGCTTCGTGAAACTGCTCTCGGCGGTTGTGCAGCCACACCGTCCGCCTGTGAAAAGTGTCATCTTTGCAGTTGAAATGCAACTATGGCAGAGAAAAAGCAGTTGGATATCTTATGCCCCATTTGTTGCACAGCTCTATATTGAATAATAACTTCATAGTTTGCTCAGTCAGATAATAAAACGGAGAATTCCTTAAATTTTTCTTTCGGGAATTCTCCGTTTTCTTTTTTATAAATCCTAATTTATAATTTCATGTGTAAATATCTTTTATTTCTCCAGCACCGGGATATTCTCCTTTTCTGATGCAGTAATTTTACAGGTTTGTCATAAAACAGGCATTCTGATCTCGCATTCGCTGATTGCTCAGATTTTTTCGATTTTATTTCGTAATCCCAGCATTCTGTGATCCAGATTAGCAATTTCTTCTGCATATTTTTTTAATTCTGTTTCAATTTCCGCATTGTCTCTTTTTTTATAATACAATTCATATTCTAACACAGACCAGTAATCCATCGCAATGGTCCGAAGCTGTATTTCCACCAGTTCTTTCTGTTCACCTTCCGCAGAGTAGATAGGTACTTTCACGATCAGATGAAGACTTTTGTAGCCGTTTTTCTTTGGATTTTTAATGTAATCCTTTATCCGGACGATCTCGATATCCTTCTGCATTTCCAGGGATTCTGCAACCTGGTAAAGCTCATCCTCAAACGGACAGACTACACGGATGCCTATGAGATCCTTCAGATTTTTTCTGGCTGTCTCGAAATCCGGTTCCAAGCCTTTTTTCAGAAGTTTTGCGTAAATACTTTCCGCACTTTTGATCCGACTGGTAGTCTGACTGATCACAGTACGTTTTTTCTGCCCGGAAAGCTCTGCATTGATCATCTTCAGTTTTGCCATAAGGATATCGATGGCCGCCTTACAGCGGAGGCGGTAGTCCGGATCCTTGATGTAACTTGCAATGGCTGCTGTTTTTTCTGCTGTCAGTTTCTGATTTTCTGGTTCTATTGAATCCGGAACTCTGCTCTGCTCTGACTTCTGAGCCGGAGCATCCTTTTTTGGATTCTCCTTCTCCTGCTCTTCTTGGTCCTGTTCGAATCCATCTTTAATAGATTTCTGTTTTTTTCTTATTTTTTTCTTTGATTTCTTTTTTGTCATGTCTGCCTTATCTATTATTTTTAGTTTTCGTGTACATCTTATATATTATACCGGCCACATGCTGTTTTTCATCAAATCAACGTAAGACTATTGTTAAATCTGTGGTAAAAAAGTCCTCCGAAAAATCTCAAGATCATATCTCCTGATATCTCTGCGACTTCCCGAAGGACTCTTTCACGCATAATTTACATATTAATAAAACAATTTACAGAAATTCCGACTGCAGCGCATCGTATCCTGTCTCACCTGTACGGATACGAACAGCGTTACGGATCTCATAGCTAAATATCTTTCCATCGCCTGGATCACCGGTAAACGCTGCTTTCTGCACAGCATCAATAACTTTGATCTCCCAATCTTCCGATGATACCACAATTTCAAACTTGATCTTCGGTTTCAGAAATACATCGATCTTGGAACCACGGACATACTCTGTGTAACCACGCTGTGTTCCGCATCCCATGATCTGGGTTACTGTAAAACCGTTAACCTGGATCTCATTTAACGCTGCTTTTACATCTTCCATTTTTTCTTCTCTTACGATTGCTTCTATCTTTATAAGCATACGATTTCCTCCATTTTCACACGATCATTGCCGGACAAATTCTTTTATCAGTCAAATCCATTAAATGACGGATATGCATTCTCTCCATGCTGAGATGCATCCAGCCCGACCATCTCTTCCTTCGGATCTACACGAAGCGGTGTAAAGATACGCACGATCCCGATACAGATCAGCGTTCCCACAATGGCAACCGCAATGGTGATCACAATACTCAATACCTGCGCCAGAAACAGACGGTGATCTCCAAACACAAGGCCATCCCATTTTGCAACAGAGTTAATGGAAGTTTTTCCGAAGAGACCTGTTGCGATTCCTCCCCAGATACCACCGATACCATGGCAGCCAAAAGCATCCAGGGCATCATCGATCTTCAGCTTCTGTTTCAAAAGGATCACAGTAAAGTAACAGATCGGGCTTACCAGGATCCCAATGATAAAGGATGCCCATACCGGTACGAAACCAGCTCCCGGTGTAATGGCTACCAGTCCGATAACAAGACCTGTGGATGCACCAACCAGTGTCGGTTTTCCCTCGCGGATCACCTCGATCAGCATCCAGGTCAGCAGTGCGCAGGCAGAAGAAATGCTGCTGGTCATAAAGGCATGTGCCGCAAGGCCATCTGCCTTCAGCGCACTTCCTGCATTAAAGCCGAACCATCCGAACCACAGCATAGCTGCTCCGAGAAATACAAATGGGATATTGTGTGTGCGATAGGTTGCTTTTGCATAGCCTCGTCTCTGTCCAAGATAAATGGCAAGAACCAGTGCACTGACACCGGAACTGATATGTACCACATTTCCTCCTGCAAAGTCCACAGAGCCAATGGCTGCCAGAAATCCACCGTCTCCCCAGACCATATGTGCCATTGGATAATACACGATCAAAGACCAGATCGCAATAAAGAAAAACAGCGCCTTAAAACGCATTCTGCCAACCACGGCACCGGTGATCAGTGCTGGTGTGATCATAGCAAACATCATCTGGAACGCCACAAATACCAGATGCGGGATCGTATCCGCATAAGGTCCCGGCTCCCAGCCTACGCCATTCAGCGCAAACCAGCGAAAATCTCCGATGATCCCGCCATGATTTCCTCCAAATGCCAGCGAATATCCAAACAATGTCCACATAACTACGGACAGTCCCATGATCGCCCCACAGGCCATCATGGTATTTACCACATTTTTCCTGCGGACCAGTCCTCCGTAGAAAAACGCAAGCCCAGGTGTCATAAAGAACACAAAGGCTGTACAGATCAGCATAAAGCCGGTATCTCCTGCATTCATCATTCATTTCCTCCTCAATTCCCTCAATTATTCTGCAACGCAAAAAGCGCCTGGAAACTCAATTTCCAGACGCCTTTGTCATGTCAGTTAGCATAGCAGATAATTTGTGGGTTTTCAAGAGTTTTTTCGCTATTTTTCTGTTTTCTTACAGAATTACTATGTTTTATGTGGATATGAAATTTATTTTCGGCAATCTATCCGGTTATAAATATTGGAGAGATTTTATTTTATCTCTTACTGTACTATAACACGGACTATGCTCAGAATCAGCAGATGTGCCGGATAAAAGATATAGAAAAACCACTTGGAAAACTTCGGTGCTTTTTCGGATTTTTTGCCATTATAGAAGCACAGGATGATGATTCCTGATGCCACGATCCCTGCTGCCGAAAACAGAGCATGGAGCATCGCCGGTCCGGCTGCCATTTTTTCCACGTAGGAGCTGTAGTTAAACAGCACAAAAAGGGCAGCACCGACTCCGTACGCTGTTATCATCCTCTTCCTGTTCCCCCAGCTCTCATGGAACCAGATGGTAAAAACCGGTGCCAGGATCGCCCAGTCCGAACAAACGGATAGTAAAAGGAGCAGGATCAGAAGTGGAATTCTCCATTTACTTGCCATCATCCTTTCCTGAACAACCAGGATCATAAAACAGATAAACAGAGTAAAGATCATATTCAGCTGTGAATTTCCAAAGGCTATCATATAGGGAACCTGGGAGATTCCGGCAAAGATCAGAAGCCTTTCACCGTATTTTCTCCGGGAATGTGTATAGTAAAAACCTTCCACAAGAAAATAGCACATGGTAATGGCTGTGAAGTAGCCAATGTCTATAAACACTTCCCACAGGATCGTGTTTTCCGGCAGAAGCACGTTGGCGATATGATTCAGAAGCATGGTAAAAATTGCCAGATATTTAATGGCATCCCGGGTCAGTCCCGGCTTTTCTGTTGTTGGCATGATCTTCTCCTTCTGTGCAGAAAAATTTTCAGATCTTTCACATCTTCTGCACAATATAATACATTTATCTTACACTGATTTTCTGACTCATACAACTTTTTTTGTTATTGCTGGAGTTGCCTTTTTCTTAAGGTAAGCTTATACTGTAGAAAGCGTGCTGTATTTTATATGGCAAAACTTCTCAGCAAACACTGTAAAACAATAAATTCGGAAAGGAATTATCGATCATGATCCAGGATATCGCACCACATACCTATCACAATGAGTACAAACCTGTGGCCCCGGATAAAGAAAGCCACATCCTCGCCTATGAAGAAGGAAAGATCCTTATGAAAAAAGATGGCGAGACTATGACTCTTCCAAGCTTTGGAGAGCTGGAAGGAAAAGTTGAAAACCTATATGAGAATTATATCTATCTCTTCTCCATTGACGAAGAGCATTTTTATCTGATCCCGGATCTTGACACCAGTCTCCTTCCTGGTTATCAGTTTGAGATCACAAGAGTTCTCCGCACAGCGGAGCCACAGTATCTGGCTTTCGCAGGAATCACCGGATATCAGCTCTTTCAGTGGTACAGCAAGCGCCGTTTCTGCGGCTGCTGCGGCAAACCGATGGTACATGATAAACATGAGCGCAAGATGATCTGCCCTGCCTGTGGAAACGGTGAATATCCGGTGCTTTCTCCGGCTGTGATCGTAGGCGTTACCAACGGCGACAAGCTGATCCTCTCCAAATATGAGGGCCGAAATCACACCCGCTACGCCATGATCGCAGGTTTTGCCGAGATTGGTGAGACCATCGAGGAGACTGTCCACCGTGAAGTTATGGAAGAGATCGGCGTAAAGGTCAAAAATCTCCGCTACTACAAGAGCCAGCCATGGTCCTTCTCCGGAACACTTCTGTTTGGCTTCTACTGTGATCTGGATGGCGACGACACTCTGACTGTAGACCACGATGAGCTTTCCATGGCCTCCTGGTTCAACCGGGAAGACATTCCGGATGAAGGAGATAATATCAGCCTTACCAAGGAGATGATGATGGCATTTAAGCATGGAAAAGCCTGAAGTATCGCTTGCCTGATTCCGTAAACAATTTTTCGTAACCAATTTCACAAAAAACACCGGCCATTCATCTGTACCATGTCCTGTCCAAGCTGCCAAATCATCTCTGACATCTCAGCCTCAGTACATATTCCGATGAATGCCGGTGTTTTTATTTTCTATTTTTCTATTTTTCTTCCGAGCCGGAGCAATCTGCCTAAAACCGTTTTATTTCTCCGCTGTCAGATGCCAGATATCTCTGTTGTACTCTTCGATGGTTCTGTCTGAAGAGAAATATCCTGCTTTTCCGATATTTACAAGCATTTTCTCTGCCCATGCGGTTCTGTCCTCATAATCGAGCAGTGCCTGATCTTTCACCTTCGCATAATCCTCGAAGTCAAGAAGAGTCATGAACCAGTCTTTGCTTACGATCTCATGATGCAGTCTTCTTAAATGCTCCTCACTTCCAATAGAAAGAAGCTCGTTTCCTACGATAAAGTCTACTGCACGACGGATGCGCTCGTCTTTCTCATAAAAATCTCTGGAGCAGTAGTCAGCCTTTTCATAGTGTTCGATAACCTGCTCACTGGACTCTCCGAAGATATAGATATTATCCTTGCCTACCAGCTGGCTGATCTCCACATTTGCACCATCCATGGTTCCCAGTGTTACAGCACCGTTGAGCATGAACTTCATGTTTCCTGTTCCGCTGGCCTCCTTGGAAGCAAGAGAGATCTGCTCGGAGATATCGCAGGCAGGGATCAGCTTCTCTGCTGCACTTACGTTGTAGTTTTCCACCATAACAACTTTCATGTACGGGGAAACCTCCGGATCATTGTTGATAAGCTCCTGTAAGCAGAGGAGAAGGTGGATAATATCCTTTGCGATAACGTATGCAGGAGCTGCCTTTGCACCGAAGATAAAGGTTACCGGGCGCTGCGGCTTCTCGCCTGCCTTGATCTTCAGGTAACGGTCAATGATGTAAAGTGCATTCAGCTGCTGACGTTTGTACTCATGAAGACGTTTGATCTGGATATCATAAACACTGTGTGTATTGATCTCTTCACCTGTGTTGGCTTTGATAAACTCCGCACATCTCTTCTTTGCATCCTGCTTGATCTTAAGGATATTTGCAAGAACGTCCTGATTTCCCTTGAAGCCAAGCATCTTGTCAAGCTCAAAGGAATCCTTGCGGAAGCCGTCACCGATCATGGAGGTGATGTACTCTGTCAGCGGATGGTTGCAGTGAAGGAGCCATCTGCGGAAGGTAATTCCGTTTGTCTTGTTATTGAATTTCTCCGGATAGATCTCATAGAACTGATGAAGCTCTGTCTCCTTCAGGATATCGGTATGAAGGGATGCAACACCGTTGATGGAAAATCCGTAGTGGATGTCCATATGTGCCATGTGTACCAGGTCGTTCTTGTCGATGATGGCAAGATTTTCCTGCGGATATTTTGCTTTGATACGCTCGTCCAGCTTGCGGATGATCGGCATCAGATGCGGAACAACCTCCTCAAGATAGGAAATCGGCCATTTCTCAAGTGCCTCTGCAAGAATGGTATGGTTGGTATAAGCGCATACATGAGATACGATCTCGCATGCCTCCTCGAACTCGATCCCACGCTCTGTAAGGAGACGGATAAGCTCCGGAATTACCATACTCGGATGTGTATCGTTGATCTGGATCACTGCGTAATCGGCAAGGTCATGAAGATTGCAGCCTTTTGCTGTTGCCTCATCAAGGATCAGCTGTGCCGCATTGCTTACCATGAAGTACTGCTGATAGATACGAAGCTTTCTTCCTGCATCATCGCTGTCATCCGGATAAAGGAACAGTGTCAGATTGTGGAGCAGATCCTTCTTATCAAAGGAGATTCCCTCGCCCACAATGCTCTCGTCTGCAATATCAATATCAAAAAGGCGAAGCTTGATCGCTTTGTTCTCATAGCCTGCAACATCAATATCATACAGTGTGGATTTCAGCATAAAGCCCTTAAATGGGACATAATAGGAAACGCCTGCATCTGTAAGCCAGCTCTCCGGCTGGATCCACGGATTCGGTGTCTCAAACTGAAGATGATCCTTAAACTCCTGTTTGAAAAGTCCGAGGTGATAATTAAGTCCGATTCCTTCTCCCGGAAGTCCCAGAGTTGCAATGGAATCCAGGAAGCATGCTGCCAGACGGCCAAGTCCGCCGTTTCCGAGAGATGGCTCCGGCTCGATCTCCTCGATCATGGAAAGCTCTTTTCCGTTTTCTTTGAGATATTTCGCAACTTCATCATAAACGCCCAGATTGATCAGGTTGTTGGAAAGAAGCTTACCGATAAGGAACTCTGCGGAAATATAATAAATTTTCTTTTTTCCATCCTGGTAGCCGCGGCCCTTCAGCTGATCCTTTGTCCAGGAGAGAAGTCCGTGATAGATTTCCTCATTTGTACAATCTTTTACATTTTTGTTATATTTGTCTTCAAATACTTTGCTTAATGTTTCCATTTTGATCTCCTTTCATGGATCTTGATGGGATGAAATATGTTTTTACAAGGTTGTTTGCTTTGTTTTTGATGATATTAGGATATCACGCATTTCTTTTCAAAAATATAACAATCCTGTCATGATATGCAAGATATTTGTCAGACTGTTTTTCACTTTTTACGGTAGCTCTGCATAAAAACGTAACCGATACATATGCGGTTGCTTCGGGAGCTTTCTCAGATCTGTCTCATACGCTTCCTGTACTTATGCGGTGAAACCTTATTGGACTGCTGAAATTTCTTTATAAAATAACTTGTACTGTTAAATCCCACCTGCATGGCGATCTCCGTCACAGGTGCATCGGAATGCGTAAGAAGATACTTCGCCTTCTCCATACGGAAGTCATTGATGTATTCCACCAGGGTTTTTCCCGTATACTGGCGGAAAAGCTTCATAAAATAATACTCACTGTAATTGGAAAGTCCGGAAAGCTCTGAAACGGTAAGATTCTCCTGGTAGTGAAGGCTGATATGATCCAGCACTTCCTTTACTGCTGCAAGGCTCTTGTTCTGCTCTGTGCTTACCGGGATAATATAATGCTTCGTCAGCATCTCATAAAAGAAATCAAAGAACAGCATTTTCAGCTTCACATAAAAATATGGCTTCTTCTCCGTATGACAGTCATGGATCTCCAGAAAAATTTCCCGTAGCTTCTCATATCCGGAATCTCCTTCTTCTATATGATGGCAGAATTCTGCCTTGTTTTCTATTAATGGTGATACCACACATTCCTGGCAGATATCTCCCGGCTGACCTGCAAGGAAGCCCAGGCTGAAAACCACACTCTTATAATAAAGAGGCTTCTTAAGATCCGTGCGCATACTATGGAGAACTCCGCAGTTCACGATCAGGAGATCCCCCTTTTTCAGGCGGATGCTCTCCCGGTTCAGTCTGGCAAAGCCACTGCCTTTTTCAATATACATGATCTCCATCTCACTGTGCCAGTGGTCATACAGTGCATGAAAAATCTCACAGTTCGCCATATAGGTTTCCACCGGCAGTTCAAAGGAACCGTGAGGGCTTAATTCTTTTAAATTATCATCCACTTCGGATACGTGAAGAGGATTTTTTTCGGATGTGTCTGTTTCTGGCATGATTTCCTCCGTGATCAATATCTATCCTGCGAACATTTGCCTTACGCTGGATATACAATCCTTGCATAATGATTCTGTTTGACTCCCTTAGTGTAAAGGATATTTACAACCATGACAATATTATATTTTCCTGTTTTCTTTTTTATGACGTTACGGTTACTCTGTTCTCAGCAACACGCTTCGCGATGCACTTCCATAAACGGCAACCTTGACTTTTCCCCTTCCAACTGCTATATATAATATTTAGAATAAAATAATTTGACTTTAAAAGGAACGAAAACTACCATGAATCCATTAAAAAAAGCTTACTGCCGGGTTTTCCAGAATGTCTTTAAATTCGCCCTTCCACTGCTTCCTTACCGCAATCCGAAGATCATCGGAAGCGTCAAAGGTATTCCGGAAGTTCTGGAAAAAAGAAACTATAACAATGTACTCATCATCACAGATGCAGGGATCCGAAGCCTTGGCCTTACAGAAAGACTGGAGCAGACACTGAAGCGAAGCTGCATCTCTTACCACATCTATGACAAAACCGTTGCCAATCCAACAACCGTCAATGTGGACGAAGCCCTTCACATGTATCTGGACAATGACTGCCAGGCGATCATCGGCTTCGGCGGAGGTTCCAGTATGGACTGTGCAAAAGCCACAGCAGCCCGCATTGCCAAGCCACACCAGTCTCTTGCTCAGATGAAGGGAATCCTGAAGATCCACAAAAAGCTTCCTCTTCTCATCGCCATCCCCACGACTGCAGGAACAGGAAGTGAAACAACACTTGCTGCTGTCATTACCGATGCAGAAACACGGCACAAATATGCCATCAACGATTTTCCGCTGATCCCACGCTACGCAGTCCTTGACCCGAAAGTGACTTTAAGCCTTCCGCCGTTTATCACAGCTACCACCGGCATGGATGCCCTGACTCACGCAGTGGAAGCCTACATTGGAAATTCCACTACACCTGGCACAAGAAAAAATGCCCTGGATGCGGTCAGACTGATCTTTGAAAATCTGGATACCGCCTACACAGACGGCAATAATATTGAAGCAAGACGAAATATGCTCCGCGCCTCCTATTTCGCAGGCTGTGCCTTCACCAAATCCTACGTTGGATATGTCCACGCAATTGCACATTCCCTCGGCGGAAAATATAATGTTCCACATGGGCTTGCCAATGCAGTGATCCTTCCTATGGTACTGGAAACATACGGAGATTCCATCACTCACAAACTTCGCAACCTTGCCGTAACTGCCGGTCTCTGCGATAAACATGAGGACGATAAAACTGCTGCCCGGATGTTTATTGATGCAATAAAAGATATGAAAAAACGCTATGACATCGGAGACTATATTCCGGAAATCCAGGAAACAGACATCCCGGAGCTTGCCCATTACGCAGATAAAGAAGCCAATCCTCTGTACCCGGTTCCTGTACTGATGGATGCCGGCGAACTTGAAACACTGTATTACAGACTGATGCCTCCGGCAGGCAATTGCTAAAACAGCCATTGGCATAGAAAGATTTTTTCGATATTTCGAATACAGTTTTTTCAGAAAGGACTACAATTCCATGGAAAAAGAACAGATCAACCAGCTTTTAGATAAACAGCGCCAGTACTTCTACTCCGGCGCAACTCTTGACCTTGATTTTCGCATCAGCGCCCTGAAACGTCTCCGCGCTTCCATCCGGAAACACGAAGATCAGATCCACGCCGCGCTGAAAAAGGATCTGGGAAAAAGTAATTTCGAAAGCTATATGTGTGAGACCGGACTGGTGCTCTCCGAGATCACACATATGCTAAAAAATATCCGCTCCTACACAAAAGAACAGACCGTTCCAACTCCACTGGCACAGTTCCATTCCCACAGTTTCCGCAAACCATCCCCCTACGGTGTGGTTCTCATTATGAGTCCGTGGAACTATCCGTTTCTTCTCACCATAGAACCACTGGTAGACGCCATTGCAGCCGGAAACACAGTCATCCTGAAACCAAGTGCCTACTCACCGGCAACAAGCGAAGTGATCCGTCTTCTCATCCATGAATGTTTCGATGAAAAATACGTTGCAACTGTCACAGGCGGACGTGCGGAAAACACACATCTTCTCAGTCTGCACTTTGATTACATCTTCTTCACGGGAAGCCAGTCTGTGGGAAAAGAGGTCATGAGAAAGGCTTCCGAACACCTCACACCAGTCACTCTGGAGCTGGGTGGAAAAAGCCCCTGCATCGTGGACAAAACAGCCAATCTCCGCCTTGCGGCAAAACGTATCGTATTCGGCAAGTTCCTGAACTGTGGCCAGACTTGCGTGGCTCCGGACTACATCTACTGTGATCCGGAGATCAAAGAAGCCCTGGTCGCAGAGCTTCGCAGACAGATCACACGCCAGTATGGAAAAGAACCACTGAAGAACCGGAATTATGGAAAGATCATCAACGAAAAGCATTTCGACCGTATCAACAGTCTGATCGATCCTGCCAAAACTGTCTGCGGCGGTGGTTCCAACCGTGAAACACTTCAGATCGAGCCGACAGTTCTTGATAACGTAACCTTCGAAGATCCGGTCATGCAGCAGGAAATCTTCGGTCCGGTACTTCCGGTCCTCACCTATGACTCTCTCGGAGGTGCCGTAACAAAGATCAATTCCATGGCGCATCCGCTGGCTCTTTATATCTTCACCGAAGATGAAAAAAATGCCCGGGAAGTTACTTCCCGATGTGGTTTCGGCGGTGGCTGTATCAACGATGTCCTCATACATCTGGCAACCAGCAATATGGGCTTCGGCGGCTTTGGTGAAAGCGGCATGGGATCCTATCATGGCATCGACGGCTTCCGGACATTCTCTCATTATAAGAGTATTGTAGATAAAAAGACCTGGATTGATCTTCCTATGCGGTATCAGAAATATCGGAAGATTTATGAGAAAATGGTACGGTTGTTTATGCGTTAGATATAAATGGAGGGCGCTGCCTGATGCATCGCCCTCCTGTTACTTTAGATTTTCTTATTATTTTTCCCAGATGATCTTTACCGGCATGATTCCGGTCAGTTCTTTGCTTTTTTCATCCGGCTGGCTGCAGCCTGCATAAATTTCAAATTTCTTTCCTTCTTCCATCCGTTTTCCTGTTTCATCTACTACAGTGAATGCTTTTTCCCATATTGGGATTTCTATTTTCCGGCATTCTCCCGCCTTCAGGAATACCCGCTGAAAACCGGCCAGCATCGGATTGGGAATGGCATTTTTGCTGTCGATATTTTTTACATAGATCTGAACAACATCCTCTGTATCATATGCGCCGTTATTCTGCACTTCTACCTCCACGTTTATCTTCTGTCCACATGTTTTGACCTCTGCTTTATCTACTGCCACCTTACTGTACGTCAGACCATATCCAAAAGGAAACTGTGCTTTTCGTTCCATATAGCGATATGTTCTGCCTTTCATGGAATAATCGGTAAAATCCGGAAGTTCTTCCAGGCTTTCATAAAATGTCACCGGAAGTTTTCCTGATGGCGAGATTTCTCCAAACAGTACCTTTGCCGCTGCCTTCCCGCCCTGGCATCCAGGGTACCACAGCATCATGACGGCATCAAATTTCTCTGCCGCATATTTCAGATTAAGGTCACTTCCTGCCAGCAGACAGAATACTGCCGGTTTTCCTGTGTCTGCGATTGCTTCCATCAGTTCTCGCTGTACTCCGGGAAGTTCAATATCTTCTTTATCTCCCGATACATAGCTGTTTCCGGTGTCTCCCTCTTCTCCTTCCAGTGTCTCATCCAGTCCCATACATAAGATCACCACATCGCTGTTTTCCGCAACCACCTTTGCTTCCGCAATACGATCTCTGGTAAACGCAAGGTGCTCCGTCCGGTCTCGGAACAGATCACAGCCTCTGGAAGTAAGGATCCTTACATCGTCTCCCACATAATCCTGGATGCCTTCCTGTATGGTAATATACCTGGAAGCTGTCCCGTGATAATTGCCGATCAGCGCCTGTCTGCTGTCCGCATTTGGTCCGATGATCCCTATTGTTTTCAGTTTTTCTTTATCAAGCGGAAGAATCCCGTTATTTTTCAGCAGAACAAAGCTTTTTTCCGCTGCTTTCTCCGCTGCATCCAGATGCCTGGGAGATTCTACCTCAAGATAGGAGATATGGTCATATTCGCTTCCATCAAACAACCCCAGCAGATACCTTGTGGTAAAAAGCCGCACTGCTGCCCGGGTTATGGTTTCTTCTGTGACAAGCCCCTTTTCGTATGCCTTCATAATGTGAAGATAGGTATTTCCACAATTCAGGTCACAGCCATTATTAATCGCCAGTGCTGCAGATTCAACGGCTGTATCCGTTACCATATGGTGTTCATGAAAATCACGGATCGCCCAGCAGTCTGATACAAAATGCCCCTGAAATTTCCATTCGCCTCTGAGTTTTTTCTGTAATGTGGGACTTCCGCAGCAGGGTTCCCCATTTGTCCGGTTATAAGCTCCCATAACCGCTTCTACTTTCGCTTCTTTTACCAGACCTTCGAATGCCGGCAGATACGTTTCTTCCATATCTTTTGCGGATGCTTCCGCATCAAATTCATGACGGAGTGCCTCCGGCCCGGAATGTACTGCAAAATGTTTGGCACAGGCTGCTGCCTTCATTGTATCCCCATTTCCCTGAAGTGCTTTTACAAAGGAAACTCCCAGTTCTTTTGTAAGATACGGATCTTCCCCATAAGTTTCATGGCCTCTACCCCATCGTGGATCACGGAAAATATTGACATTAGGAGACCAGAACGTCAATCCCTTATAAATATCTCTTTCACCGTTTACGGAATATGCATTATACTTTGCTCTGCCCTCTGTTGCCACGATACCGGCCATCTCTGCCACACTTTTCCGGTCAAAAGCTGCCGCCATTCCGATCGCCTGTGGAAAAACCGTTGCCTGCCCTGCTCTGGCAACACCGTGAAGTCCCTCATTCCACCAGTTATACGCCGGAATTCCCAATCTTTTTATTGCAGGTGCATCGTACCTTAACTGACTGGCTTTTTCCTCCAGAGTCATCCTGGCAACCAGCGCTTCTGCTTTCTTCTTTGCTTCTTCCCGATTCATCCCCAATTTCCTCCTCACCTTTTTTTATATCATCTATCATTTGGTCTCTGACTGTCAAGTAGATATTTCCTGCAATTTTTCCGGCCTCTGTTCAGAGCAGAAAAAAATCTGCTTTACCCTTTCTTTGGGATAAAGCAGATTTTTATTACACTTTGTGATCTGTGTTGCGATTTCAGCCGGGAACTTATCTGATCGCATCCTTCATCTCTTTCACATAAGCCTTCACCTTCGGCACGCAGTCTTTGCCGTAGGCACCACAGAGCTTCACGATCGCAGATCCTACAATGGCACCGTCCGACTGGTCTGCCATTTTTTTTGCCTGCTCCGGGGTGGAGATTCCGAATCCTACTGCACATGGGATGTCTTTCTGGGATTTTACCAGCTTCACCATAGCTCCGATATCTGTGGTAATGCTGGTACGCATTCCTGTTACACCAAGGGACGATACGCAGTAAACAAAGCCTTCCGCCTCTTTTGCGATCATAGCGATCCTCTCATGGGAGGTCGGTGCGATCAGGGAGATCAGGTCAAGGCCGTACTGTTTGCACACAACATCAAACTCTTCTTTTTCCTCAAAGGGAACATCCGGAAGGATCAGTCCATCCATTCCAACTTCTGCTGCTTTCTTGATAAAACGCTCTGTTCCGTAAGAAAATACTACGTTTGCATAGGTCATGAATACCATTGGGATTTTTGTATTTTTACGGATTTTTTCTACCATTGCAAAAACTTTATCTGTAGTCACGCCGCCTGCAAGTGCCCGGACATTAGCTTCCTGGATCACAGGTCCCTCTGCGGTAGGATCTGAGAACGGGATCCCAAGCTCGATCAGATCTGCTCCTGCTTCTTCCATTGCATAAACCAGCTGCTCTGTTACCTTCAGAGACGGATCTCCGCAGGTTAAAAAAGGAATAAATGCTTTTCCGTTTGCAAATGCTTCTGTAATTCTCTTATTCATGAATATCCTCCCCTCTGTAGCAGGCAATTGCCGCACAGTCCTTATCTCCACGTCCTGAAATGGTAACTACCATGATCTTGTCCTTTCCAAGTGTCGGTGCGATCTTTTTCGCATAGGCCACTGCGTGGGCACTTTCGATCGCAGGAATGATTCCTTCTGTTCTGGAAAGATATTCAAAAGCATCTACTGCTTCGTCATCTGTAACAGAAACGTACTCTGCTCTTCCGATATCATAAAGGTATGCATGCTCCGGACCTACACCCGGATAATCAAGACCTGCGGAGATGGAGTATACCGGTGCGATCTGTCCGTATTCATCCTGGCAGAAGTAGGATTTCATACCATGGAAGATTCCGAGACGACCAGTTGCGATGGTTGCCGCAGTCTCCGCAGTATTCACGCCACGTCCTGCTGCCTCACAGCCGATGAGACGAACGTCTTTGTCCTCAATGAAATTGTAGAAAGTTCCGATAGCATTGGAGCCGCCGCCCACACAGGCCAGGACAACATCCGGAAGTCTTCCCTCTTTTTCCAGCATCTGTTCTTTGATCTCCTTGGAGATCACGGCCTGGAAATCACGTACGATGGTCGGGAACGGGTGCGGGCCCATAACAGATCCCAGTACATAATGGGTATCTGCAATACGGTTTGTCCACTCACGCATGGTCTCGGAAACGGCATCCTTTAAGGTTGCGGTTCCGCTTGTAACTGCATGGACCTTTGCTCCGAGGAGACGCATTTTATATACGTTCAGAGCCTGCCGCTCGGTGTCCTCTTTTCCCATAAATACCTCACATTCCATTCCCATCAGTGCTGCTGCGGTTGCAGTTGCAACACCGTGCTGGCCGGCTCCTGTCTCTGCGATGACACGGGTCTTGCCCATTTTTTTTGCCAGGAGCACCTGACCAAGTACGTTGTTGATCTTGTGGGCTCCTGTGTGGTTTAAGTCTTCTCTTTTCAGATAGATCTTGGCTCCGCCAAGGTCCTCGGTCATATGTGCCGCATAGTAAAGACGGGATGGTCTTCCTGCGTATTCATTGAGAAGCTCTGTGAGCTCACGGTTGAATTCCGGGTCGTTTTTGTAATGGTTGTATGCTTCCTCAAGCTCCAAAACAGCGTTCATCAGTGTTTCCGGGATGTACTGTCCGCCATGGATGCCGAATCTTCCTTTTGACATGTTATATTTCCTCCTTTATGTTCCTTACTGCGTATACTGCTTCTAATATTTTATTCGGGTCTTTGTGACCGTCGGTTTCTACACTGCTGCTTAAATCTACTGCCCAGGGGTGAAGCAGATGTATGGCCGATTCCATATTTTCACAGCCCAGACCTCCTGCCAGAAACCAGGGACGTTTGATCGCCGGTACCAGACTCCAGTCGAAAGTTTCTCCTGTTCCTCCTGCGCCCTGATCCAGCAGAATATAGTCTGCTTCCGAACGGATCGCTTTCTTTATATCTGCTTCTGTTTTTATGGAAAAAGCCTTTATCAGAAGCTGGTCTGTCATGGTCTTAAGCTGTCTGATATAATTCTCGTCCTCCTGGCCGTGAAGCTGTGCCAGTGCGATGGTTCCTTCGTTTAAAAGCTGTGCGGGAAGCTCCACCGGTGCATTGACGAATACGCCTACCGGCAAAATGCTCTCATCCAGTTCTTCCTGGAGAGCCTTCAATTGCTCCACGGTAACGTTTCTTCTGCTTTTTGGGAATTCTACAATGAATCCTGCAAAGTCCGGTTTTGCTTCGTTAACTGCCTGGATATCTTCCGGACGGGTCAGGCCGCAGATCTTGATTCTGGTTCTGCTCCCATGTTTCAACTGTTGTTCTCTCATATTCAGTCAATCCTGCCCTTTCTGTCTAACCCTGCACCTTCCTGTTTCGTTACTATTTGCTGCTGGTCAGCTCTGTTACTTATTTGCTCTATTCTTTCGTTTGGCCTTTATACAAGCGCTCTACCATTCAGATTTTCCAATGCAGCTTTCTTATCCGGGCTTCGCATCAGGGTCTCACCGATCAGGACTGCACCTACCCGGTTTCTTTCCAGGATAGCGATATCACCTGCGTTTTTGATTCCGCTCTCAGACACAAAGACCACATTGTCCGGTGCCAGGTTTCGAAGACGGATGCTGTTATTCATATCAACCTTAAAGGTTTTCAGGTCACGGTTGTTTACACCGACGATCTTTGCACCTGTCTTTAATGCTCTTGCCACTTCATTCTCGTCATGAGCTTCCACCAGTGCATCCATTCCCAGAGTTTCTGCAAGCTCTCGGTATTCCAGGAGTTCCTGGTCATTTAAGATAGCACAGATCAGAAGCACTGCCGATGCACCGAATGCTCTTGCCTGGTAGATCATGTACTTATCCACCGTGAAGTCCTTCCGGAGGACCGGGATATCCACCGTTTCTGTGATCTCACGGAGATAAGCATCGCTTCCCATGAAATAAAATGGCTCTGTGAGGCAGGAGATTGCAGATGCACCTGCTGCCTCGTATTCTTTCGCAATTTCCAGATACGGAAATTCCGGTGCGATCAGCCCCTTGGAGGGGGAAGCTTTTTTTACTTCACAGATGTAAGACATACCCGGCTTTTTCAACGCTTCCAGAAAGGACGGCTGCTGTGGCGCTTTTTCTGCCAGGGTTTTCAACTGATCCAGGGGAAACTGAAGTTTTTCCTTCCGGATACGTTCTCTTGTTTTTTCTGCGATTTCCTCCAGAATGTTTTTTTCGCTCATTCTTTGTTTGTCTCCTTGGTATTTCAGTTCAACTCTCATTCGGCAATTTCAAGAAGTCTGACAGATTAATGTTTCCGTTCATATCTCTTCTGATAGGAATTGCCGATTTCTCTTCTGCCGCTATTATTTTCAAATCTCGTTACTTAATTTGATGAATTCCGCAAGCTTGGCAGCAGCTGCACCACTGTCGATCAGATCTTCAGCCTTTCTTACGCCGGCTTCCAGGCTCTCTGCCTTTCCTGCGATATAAAGTGCTGCACCTGCGTTCATGCAGACCGCCTGACGCTTCGGGCCTTTTTCGGTTCCGTTTACAATGGCTTTTGTGATCTCTGCGTTCTCTGCCGGTGTGCCGCCTGCCAGATTTTCTTTGCTGCAGCGTGTATAGCCGAACTGCTCCGGTGTGATCTCATAGGACTGGAACCATCCGTCCTTGATCTCGCACACAGAAGTCGGTGCGCTCATGGAGATCTCATCCAGCTTATCCTGCCCGAAAACTACCATTCCGCGGTTCACGCCAAGCTTCATCATAACCTGTGCCAGAGGCTCTACCAGAGACTGGTCAAAGACTCCCATCAGCTCCATGTTTGCGCCTGCCGGGTTGCTTAATGGTCCGAGGATATTAAATACCGTGCGGATTCCCAGCTCTTTACGGATCGGTGCCACATATTTCATGGCAATATGATAATTCTGGGCGAACAGGAAACAGATGTTGATCTTTTTCAGGATCTCTGCACTTTTTTCCGGCGGGATGGTGATCTTTACGCCAAGTGCTTCCAAAACATCTGCTGCACCGCTCTTGGAAGATGCTGCACGATTTCCGTGTTTTGCTACCGGAACGCCACCTGCTGCGATCACAAGAGAAGATGTCGTGGAAATGTTAAAGGAGTTTGCTCCGTCACCACCGGTTCCTACGATTTCCAGAACATTCATATCGTGGAGGAGCTTGATGCAGTGTGCACGCATTCCGGCTGCTGATGCAGTGATCTCATCAATAGTCTCTCCTTTCAGGGAAAGTGCAGTAAGGTAGGATGCCATCTGTACCGGTGTTGCCGCTCCGTCCATGATCTCATTCATTACGGCTTCTGCTTCGTCATATGTAAGATCTTCTTTTTTTGAAAGCTTGATGATTGCTTCTTTGATCATTGTTGTTTCCTCCTGTTCTGTAACGATTCTATCTTTTATGGATTGCTGTTCTCTGTCTTATCTGTCTCTGATAACCTTCATAAAGTTCTCGATCATTGTTTTTCCATCCGGTGTCATAACAGATTCCGGATGGAACTGTAATCCGAATATCGGATATTCTTTATGCTCCAGTGCCATCACCTCTCCGTCCTCAGACTCAGCGGTAACAACCAGTTCCTCCGGTAAGGTATCCCGGATAGCTGCCAGTGAGTGATATCTGGCTGCCGGAAAAGTTTCCGGAAGTCCTTCAAACATCCGGCTCTTTCCAACTTTATGTATCTCTTTCTGCTTTCCGTGCATCAGCTCTTTTGCGTAGGATACTGTCCCTCCGAAGGCTTCACAGATGGACTGATGTCCAAGGCAGATACCCAGGATCGGCAGCTTGTCTTTGAAATATTTTATGGATTCAATACAGATTCCCGCATCCTCCGGTTTTCCCGGACCAGGGGAAAGGATCAATGCCTCCGGCTTTATGGCCTCCAGCTCTTTGATGGTCACTTCATCATTTCTTACCACTTTGATATCCGGCTCCACAGAACCGATCAGCTGGTAAACATTGTAGGAAAAGCTATCATAATTATCGATCAGTACTATCATTCCAGTCCCTCCTGTGCAGTTTCGATTGCCTGTACAACGGCTCTTGCCTTGTTGCAGCACTCCTGAAATTCACTTTCCGGAATACTGTCTGCTACGATCCCTGCTCCTGACCGGATACAGATCTCACCGTTTTTCTTATAAACCAGGCGAATGGCAATACAGGTATCCAGGTTTCCGGCAAAATCCAGATATCCGATGGCTCCGCCGTAAATTCCTCTCTTGTTCTGTTCCAGTTCCTGAATGATCTGGCAGGCACGGAATTTCGGAGCTCCGGAAAGTGTTCCTGCCGGAAGAATGGCATCTACAGCGTCTACCGCATCCCTGTCATCCCGGATCTGGCCGGTAACTGTGGAACCAATATGCATCACATGAGAAAAACGCTCGATGCACATATATTTTTCTACGTTCACGGTACCGATCTTACTGATCTTTCCGATATCATTTCGACCAAGATCCACCAGCATATTATGCTCGGCACGTTCCTTCTCATCAGCCAGGAGTCCTTTTTCCAGCGCCAGGTCCTCTTCTTTTGTCTTGCCTCTTGGTCTTGTTCCTGCAAGCGGGAAGGTACTTAATTCTGTTCCTGCAAGCCTGGCAAGTGTTTCCGGGGAGGCTCCTGCAATCTCAATATCATCACTGGAAAAATAAAACATATACGGCGAAGGATTGGTAGCCCTGAGAACACGGTATGTATTAAACAGACTTCCCTCTGCTTTCGCTCGCATCGGATTGGAGAGCACCACCTGGAAAATATCTCCTTCGTGGATGTAATGCTTCGCTTTCTCAACCATCTCACAGTATTTTGCTTTCGGGAACTGCGGCTCAATGGAAGATTTCAGTTTCAAAGACGGAAATTCCTTCTGTTTTCCGTTTCGGATCAGATCTGTCATCTCTTCTAATTTTGCTTCCGCCTTCTGATAGGAATTTTCCGGATCATCCGTCATCACACCGGTGATCAGAAGCACCTTCTGTCTGTAATGGTCAAAGGCGATCACCTGGTCAAAAAACATCAGATCCATGTCCCGGAAATCCTGTACTGTCTCGTCGGTAAGCTCCAGCTTCGGCTCGCTGTACTTAATATAATCGTAGGAAAAATATCCTACCAGACCTCCGGTAAAGGTCGGCATATTTTCCAGCACTGGGCTTTTGTATTCTTTCAGGATCTCCCGAATAGCATCTCCCGGATGCTTCACCTGCTGTACGGTTTTTTCTTCAGTTCCGTCCTCATGGATCCTGCGGATCTGAAGCTTTCCGTCTGTACAGGTGATCTCCATGGATGGCTCATATCCCAGGAAGGAATAGCGTCCCCATACCTCTGTCTGGCTGGCACTTTCCAGAAGATAGCAATGTCTGCTGGCTGTGCGTAAGGTCCTCATGACTTCTACGGGTGTATAGCGGTCGGAATACAGCTCTCTGCATACAGGGATTCGCCGGTATTCGCCTGACTGTGCGAGTTCTTTGATTTTTTCTAATGTTGGATACATATACAGGCCCTCCTGAGTTTTTCATTCCTTACCGGAGGACGGGACATTCGTGATCTGCATTCGCTGCTTGCTCATGAAATCAAAGAAAAGCCCGTCTCCGACAGAATCTGGTTCTGTCAGGGACGAGCTCTAAATTCAAAATCACCCGCGGTGCCACCCTGATTCACGGTCTGACCCGTGCACTTGGCGGAATACCTTCATATTCCCGGCAACTGACGTATGCCCTCACGTCACAGAATACTTGATACCCGAAAATATCTTTCCCTGTGCCCTCTGCGGTCCATTTGATAAACTGCCTCTCGACCCGGCTCTCACCCTCCCGGACTCTCTGTGCGCGCATGAATATCTTTATCTCCGCTTCAACGGTTTAGTGGTTTAGTGGTTTACTCAATCAAACTTTTTCTATAAAATAGCACAGCTTTTCTGATATGTCAATACAAATGTTGAAAAAAATATCATTTTGTTCTATAATTGTATGAAAGTAATTGTTATAAATATTACATAAGAAAGGAGTTTCACCAGAAAAACACTATGGCTGAAAGAAATACAAACACCTGGCTGGATACCCCCGATCCACAGGTTTTTATCAAAAATTCCGCAAAATTTAATGATCTGATGATGATGTATCGATGTACGGTCCGTGAGGTACGCACCAAGCTGGAAGTCCTCAACGATGAATTTTCATTGGAATATAAACGTAACCCGATCTCCTTCATCAAAACAAGGATCAAAAAGCCGGAAAGCATTTACAAAAAGCTCAAAAAGCTCGGCTATGAGTTTACTGCGGAGAATATTCAGAATCAGCTGAATGACGTGGCAGGCATCCGTGTTGTCTGTGCCTTTATCGATGATATCTACACTATTGCAGACCTGATCACCAGGCAGGATGACATTACCGTCATCCAGGTAAAGGACTATATCAAAAATCCAAAGCCAAACGGCTACCGCAGTTATCACATGATCGTGGAAATCCCCGTATTCTTCTCCAAGGGAAAAACTCCCATGCGTGCAGAGATCCAGATCCGTACCAACGGTATGGATTTCTGGGCAACTCTGGAGCATCAGCTGCGTTACAAGCAGAATATCGAAGAAATGGACGGTTATGAGGATGTCAGCAATGAACTGCTGAACTGCGCCCGCACTGTGATCGATATGGATAACGAAATGCAGCGGATCAAAAACAAGATCGGACAATTCCATGATATTTAAAAAAACAGTTGAGGCTGTTACAGCCTCAACTGTTCTTTCTCACTGTTTTTCACCCGGAACGCCCGCGGTGTCATGTGATAATGTTCCTTGAATACCCGATGAAAATAACTGTTATTTTCATAGCCTACAGCCGCAATGATGTCACTGACAGGCAGATCTGTTTCACACATCAGCTCTACAGCCTTGTTCAGACGTTTTCTCTGAAGAAGTTCCTTGAAATTAAACCCTGTGCTTTTCTTGATCATCTTACTGAGGACATGCATGGGAAGATGCAGACGACCACAAAGCTCCGTCAGCGTAGCAGTCCGGTATTTCTGTTCAATATAATCCAGTGTTGTCATAGAGATCATATTTTCGTACTGATTGGGCAGACGCATCTCCACATTGAGAATATTGTTCTTCTGATTTCCGATGACGGTGTTGGGATTTCGCCGGAAATCCTGTCAACTATCCTTTCCGGAAAGGGAAAAAGCCAGTCCGGCGGCACCAATATCGCAGTTTATAATACACACCGGAGACTCCAAATTCTCTATGGAAATAATTACGGACTCACTTATTCCAGCAAGCCTGGAGAAGGGACAGAGGTTGAGATCCGCTTCCCTGCACATCGCGAAAAGTAACTTATGTTCCACAAAAATCTTTATTCAGAAATGAGGTATGACACTATATGAATACACAGCCAGAAGCTCTTTTATATAATTTTAACGACCCGGAACGGCTTCGCCAGATCCGCCGCTATCTGAATCGTCAGAAGGTTAAGACACGGATCGTCACTGCGCCGGAATTTCTTCATCCGCTAGGATATCTTTTTGAGATTCCGGGATTTCATCCCTCATCCCAGTTTAATCTGGGAAACAATTTCAGTGATGAGATGATCGTGCTGAAGGATTTTTCCAGTGCACAGATGGATAGTTTTCTTGCTTTTTTCCGTGAAAACCAGCTCCCGCCTGTTGCACTGAAGGCCATGCTCACACCGGTAACTCAGCACTGGTCTTCCATCCAGCTGCACGATGAGCTTTCCAGGGAGCACACACTTATGCATAAAAAATAACTGCAAAACCAAAATCTGCCGAATCTGCCTGCCGAATCTGCCTGTTGCATTTCCGGCAGATCTTTTTTATCTTATTTTTCCCACTGAAAAAGGAGACCGCTCCGCGCAGTCTCCTTTTTTGAATATGTTTTAGGTTGAATACATAAGAAAGAATTTATCTTGTCACGATATCTACCGGTACGTTAAAGATTTTTGCAACCTTCAGGATCGTATCGATGTGTCTTCCTGTAGCAGCTGCCATATGGTGTGTCGGGCAGCCTCGCTCCAGCGGTTAACGAACTCTCTTGCTCCGCATGTGAAGCGTGTTCTCATGTTTGTATCACCGAAGGAAAGAATCGGTCCCTCCTCGTTTACGCCCTCAGCTACAACGAATTTGAAGTTTCCGTCTTTATCCTGAGTGAACGCAAGGTAGGTCACCGGACCTGTGTACGGATAGAACTGTGTCAGATATCCGCCGCCTGTTTTGCCATGGCAACCTTCATGTCACCCTCTACCGCACATGCAGTACCCTGTTTGATCAGCATGGAGAATGCCGGGATCAGCATACTGTCAAGGACACCTGCTTTACCCTGTGCAAATCCGTCATAATGAGAAGCGATCATTCCAAGATGCTCGTCTTTTACCCATTTCTCAAAATTGTGTTAACTAACATAATAAGACCTCAAATTATTTATGCTTTGTATACTTTAATACCAAAGGACTCATGGATGGTTGTACGAGCCTCCTCGATCGTTTTAAACTCCTCGGCCTTCAGCATCTGTGCTGTGATATTACCGATTGCAGTAGCCTCACCAGGGCCTGCATGGATTTCTTTCTTTGTAGCTTTTGCAGTCAGCTCATTTAAGTATCCTGCATTGGAACCACCGCCTACGATATGGATACGGCTGTAGGTTCTTCCTGTCATCTCCTCGATTTCTTTTGCAATCTTAGCGTAGCAATCTGCAAGGCTTGTATAGATAACGGTTGCAATCTCGCCAAGAGTTTCCGGAACCTGCTGTCCTGTTCTGCGGCAGTAGTCCTGAACCTCTTTTGTCATGTTCTCAGGAGAAAGGAAGCACTCATCGTTTGCGTTTACTCTTGACGGGAAGTCTTTTGCCTCCTCAGCCATCTCGCAGATCTGTGCAAAGCTGTACGCATCATCAAACTCATGACGTACAGACTGGATCATCCAGAGACCCATGATGTTCTTCAGATAACGAAAACGTCCTGCATATCCACCCTCGTTTGTGAAGTTCATCTCACAGCTCTTCTCAGAGCAGTCTGCTTCTTTTCTCTCGATTCCCATCAGAGACCATGTTCCGGAACTGATATAAATGAAATCGTCATCATTTGCAGGCACAGCCAGAACTGCAGACCCTGTATCATGTGTAGCCGGTGCTACAACCTCAAGATCAAAGCCAACTGCTTCCTTCACTGCGTCTGTTAAATGTCCGATGCTTGTGCTAGGCATGATCAGCTTCTGGAATATCTTTCTTGGATATCCCAGCATATCGATCAGCTCATAATCCCAGTCCTTGGTTGTCGGGCATACAAGCTGTCCTGTGGTTGCCTCTGTGTACTCGCAAGTTTTTTCGCCTGTAAGAAGAAAATGAAAGTAGTCCGGTACATGAAGAAGTGTCTCAGCCTGCTCCAGATACTCAGGATGTTTCTTCTTCACTGCCATCAGCTGATATACTGTATTGTAGATCGCTTTCTGGATACCGGTTCTTGCATACAGATCTTTCAGGGAAATTGTCTTATAAACTTCCTCGTCCATTCCCTCTGTACGATGATCACGGTAGCCTACTGTATTGCCAAGAACCTTGTCGTCCTTGTCAAGAAGCACAAAGTCAACACCCCAAGTATCAACACCCATGCTTACCGGGATCTTGCCGATCTCTTTACATTTCTTAAGACCGTTTACGATCTCGTTGAAAAGGCGGTCAAACTCCCAGCAGAGTTCTCCGTCTTTCTTAACCATACCGTTCTCAAAACGATAGATTTCTTCCAGGATCATTTTTCCGTTTTCCATATGTCCCAGAATGTGACGTCCGCTGGATGCTCCGATATCTACTGCTAAATAATATGTTGCCATTTTTAAATCCTCCTCAATATGTAAGCTTCTGATCACTTTCATATCTGATGTTGTATTTATCATACATCAGGATCCTTCCGGTGATAAGAACCTCTTTTGTCAAAAAAAGTGTCTTTATTTGCCAATAATACAGTGATTATTTATGAACTACTACATTATTTGTTTAAAAAATCCGCTGACTGAATCAGCCAGCGGATCTCTTATTTCATACGTCCGTGAACGCAATCCGCGTTCATTATAACTTCACGATCTTATCAATTATATGATTAGTCATAAAGGTTAGGAGCGATATCCTCGTCTTCCATATTTGTTGCATCATACCAGTAACCGTCTGTAGGAACATCCTCAAGCTCCTGGCCGTTTGCTGCTGCTGTCAGAGCGTAGATTGCATAGTATCCCATCATAAGAGGAGACTGTGTAACAGCACCAACGAATGTGCCATCTTTAACAGCTGCTTTGATGATAGAACCAGCATCGAAACCAACACCAACTACATCACCGTTTGCCGGGTCAGAACCAAGAACGTTAAGGTTAGCATTTGCTGCAAGAACACCCTCTGCGGAAACCTGGTTGGAACCGAAGATTGCAATACAGTTCTCCTGGGAAAGGATTGCCTGTGCCTCTGTGGAGCAGAGCTCTACAGTTGTCTGTGCCGGAACAGCTACCTGGATAACAACGTCAGCGTCTTTAGCGTCTGCGTCAGCACCCTCTGCTGCGTTTACATAGAACTCGTTACCGCTTACTGCAACTGTCTTGCCATCAGCCTGAAGAAGCTCGATCATCTTGTTGATGAATCCTGTACCACGCTGCTGGATGTTCTGAGCTGTTGCATCCTGGTTAACCTCACCGATTACAACCTGTCCCTCAGCATCTTTAACAACGTCTTTAATGCTGTTGTACATATTCTCAGCTGCTACTGCACCAGCCTGTGCGTTGTCTGTACAAACCTCGCATACTACAGATCCCTCTGGAGCATCAGCGATACCTGTATCGAATGTTACAACCGGGATTCCTTTTTCTGCACATGTCTTAAGTGCATCTGTAACGGAAGATGTATCACAAGCTGCAAGTCCTAATCCAACAGGATTGGAAGCGATAGCTGTGTTGATCATGTTAACCTGGTCAGCGATATCGGACTCACTGTTCGGTCCCTGTGGTTTATAATCAACGCCCAGCTCCTTAGATGCTTTCTTCATACCTTCCTGAGCTGCATCCCAGTATGTGGACTGGAAAGATTTAACCATCATCGGGAACACATAAGCTTCGTTTGCTTTCAGTCCGTCGAACTGTGCAGTAGGATCCTCAGCTGCTGTGGAATCTGCAGATTTCTCTGTTGCTGCATCTTCTTTCTCCTCAGCTGCAAAAGCTGCAGTTGCACTCATGCTTGTTACCATTGCTGCACAGAGCATTAATGCCATAACCTTTTTTGCTTTCATATAATATTTCCTCCTTAAATATATTATATATTTTTTTTATGTTCATACGCCATTGCTACCCCTTGGCGTTTCACATCTTTGATAATGGGTACTGTCACATTTCTCTGTGAACAGCACCCTTTTTCACATTATATCTCACTGCTTATCAGTGAGCTGCTTTTTTCTCTTTCAGGATATCGATCAGAACGGCTACGATCAGAACGATACCAGTGATGATCTGCTGCCAGTTTGCCTGCAGGCCGATATATGGAAGACCTGTTTTCAGAAGCATGATGACGAAGATACCAACGAATGTACCGATCACGGAACCATATCCACCGGTAGCTGCTACACCACCAACGAATACACCACCGATAGCATCCATCTCAAGTCCGGCACCAGTACCAGGCTGTACAGTAGGTGTTACTGCTGCGTATGCGATCGCTGCAAGACCTGTAAACAGACCGCAGACAACGTATACCATTACGTGATAGAACTTTGTATTGATTCCGGAAAGGGCTGCTGCCTCTTTGTTGGAACCGATTGCAATTGTATAACGACCGAATTTGGTGTGGTTCAGGATGTACTCCATAAGAAGAACCAGAATGACCATCCACAGGAATCCAAGCGGATAACGGGAAGCACTTCTTCCTGTACCAACAGTTACTTTAAAGATTGTGTGGAACCATCCACCATCCTGTGTAAGTCCCGGCCAAGGTGTCGCACTGCAGAGAGATCCGGCACCACGGGTGATCATACAGGTACAAAGTGTTGCCAAAAATGGCGGCAGGTTCATAACACCGATCAGTACACCGTTCAGTGCACCGACTGCGATACCAAGAACAACACAGATCAGCATTGCCAGAGCTACCGGGCAATTGTTGTTTCTGATCAATGTTCCGGCGATCAGTGCGTATGCTACCATACCAGTTCCGATTGACAGGTCAACACCACCAGTGATAAGCGGGAATGTAACTCCGATCGCCATAAGAAGATCGTAATATGAGAAATCCAGCATACTCAGGATCGTGGTGTACTGTCTGAATTCTTTACTCAAGCCTGAGAATATTGCACACAGGACAATGATAACGAGCAAAACAATAAATCTCTGATCACTTAAAATACTTTTTTTCTTCTTAGTCATGACTTTCCTCCTTAATCGATATTCCGTGTGGCCTTGTCCATGATGTTTTCCTGGGTTGCCTCGGAGATATCAATACATCCGGTAACTTTACCCTCACACATGATGATGATACGGTCACTCATTCGGAGAACTTCCGTCATCTCAGAAGAAATCATGATAATGGATTTTCCTTCTGCTGCCAGTCTGTTCATTAATTTGTAGATTTCGTTCTTAGCACCAACATCGATACCTCTGGTAGGCTCATCGAAAATAAGGATGTCACTGTCTCGTGTCAGCCATTTTGCGATAACTACCTTCTGCTGGTTACCACCGGAAAGGTTAACTACCAGCTGGTCTGTAGTAGGTGTCTTAGTTGCAAGTTCGTTTACATATTTCTCAGCAACTTTTTTCTCTTTTGCTTTGTTGATAAAGATACCATTGGTAAACTCTTCCATTGTTGCCAGTGTTGTATTCTCTGTTACAGATTTCTGTACAACACAGCCGTATCTTCTTCTGTCCTCTGACAGATAACCGATACCGTATTTAACAGCATCCTGCGGGCTGTTGATGGTAACTTCGTGAAGCTGTCCATCTTTACCCATAACAGAGATCTTACCACTCTGTTTCGGGTCTGCTCCGAACAGTGCTCTGGCTGTCTCGGTACGTCCTGCACCCATCAGTCCTGAGAAACCAAGGATCTCACCTTTCTTCAGTTCAAAGCTTACATCTTGAACCATCTTTCCTGCGTTCAGATGTTCAACCTTAAGAACTACCGGTGCATCTGCCGGAACTGCACTCTCCTGCTTCGGATCCTCATAAATAACACGACCAACCATCATGTTGATGATAT
Source organism: Blautia sp. MB18-30 (assembly GCF_023669475.1). Lineage (NCBI taxonomy): Bacteria > Bacillati > Bacillota > Clostridia > Lachnospirales > Lachnospiraceae > Blautia > Blautia sp. MB18-30. The sequence goes on from NZ_JAMOYY010000001.1 coordinate 170,951, forward strand.
CTTCTTTTGTACTGTCTTTTGTGATGAGAGTTCCTACGTAACCACCATCTCGCATGACTGTTACACGGTCTGTGATGGTTTTGATCTCATCCATACGGTGTGAGATATACACGATACCAAGATTTTTCTTACGAAGGTCACGGATGATCTCGAACAGATCCGCGATCTCTTTCTCGGTAAGTGCTGCGGAAGGCTCATCGAAGATGATGACCTCAGCTTTATGAGAGATTGCTTTTGCGATCTCACACATCTGCTGTTTTCCGACTGTCAGGTTTTTCATCTTTTCCTTCGGATTGATCTCAATGTTCAGATCCTGGAAAAGCTTCTTTGAATCCTCGATCATCTTTTTGTCATCAATGCGGAAACCTTTTTTCGGCTCACGTCCGATAAAGATGTTCTGAGCAACGGTAAGATCACCTACCATGTTCAGCTCCTGATGTACGATTACAACGCCGGCATCCTGTGCCTCACGTGTATTGTGGAATTCTGTTTCCTGTCCTTTGTAAACGATGGAACCTGAATCCTTCTGATAAATACCGGTAAGAACCTTCATCAGTGTTGATTTACCGGCACCGTTTTCTCCCATAAGTGCATGTACTTCGCCGCGTTTTACTTCGAAATTAACGTGATCCAGAGCATGAACTCCAGGAAAGGACTTATCAATGTCCTTCATAGTTAAAATAACTTCACCCATTGTCGCATCCTCCCTCTAAGATCAGTTCTTTCTGCGTCTTGCAGAAACGTCGATATAAACTGCAACGATAACGATGATACCTGTGATGATCATCTGCTGTCCTTTACCAAGACCAAATGCCATGATGCCCTGCTGAAGAAGAGAGATGATGAATACGCCGATTACAGTACCGCCGATGGAAGCAAGTCCACCAACCATGGATGTACCACCCATAACGCAACCTGCAATAGCCTCGTTGTTGTACTGATCGCCATAGCCAGGCTGAACAGTTGTGTATGTAGCTACAAAGAAGAGTGCTCCAATACCTACCAGGAATCCGCAGATCACATAAGCAAGCATTTCCCATTTCTTTGTGTTAACACCGGAAAGGCGGACAGCCTCTTTGTTGGAACCAAGGCAGAGGATGTAACGTCCCGGTTTTGTGTTGTAAAGAACGATACCGCAGATAACTGCCATTACCAGGAAAATAATAATTCCTACAGGGAAGCCGTTTACGGAAACGATATTACGGAACCAGCCGTTTGCATCGCCAGCTGCCGGCCAGCTTACGGACTGTGTTTTTGTGAATACAGAAGCAATACCTTTTGCAATGTTCATGGATGCCATGGAAATAATGAATGGTGGCACTGACATGTAAGAAACCATCCAGCCATTGAAAATACCAAAGCAGAGACCGATCAGAATGCAAAGGATCATGGCAACTGCACAGGGAACCTTGTAAGATGTCATGCAGTAACCGGATACCAGTGCACAGCAGAACATTACAGGTCCGATGGAGAAATCAATTCCTCCTGTAGCGATTACGAATGTAACGCCAAGTGACAAGAAGCCCAGGAAGTACACATAGTTCAAAGTAGATCTGATACTATCAACAGCCGGAAACTTGTTTCCAAGAACTACTTTAAAAACCAGGAACATAAGAATCAGAACACAGACAAGAAGTATTCTGTTCAATCCGAGCTTCTTAACGATTGGATTTTGTTTTAAGTTTTCCAATTTTTACCCTCCTCACGTTTTGCACGTATCTTGTGTTTTCTTGGTTATTATAATACCGTCAAAAATCAATAATTGTAATAGAATATCTTGCAAAAAAAGGTTAAATATTTACTGTATGGTAAATATTTAACCCTTTTCTTTGTACATTTATGACTATTTACGGTGTAAGATCACCATATGTTTTTAACGTATTAAACGGAAAAAGCAGTTTTTCGATCTCACTGGTATACATATTGTCAGGAGTCACAAGCTGGCACCCGGAATTAATATTCTTCTTATAGTCTTCTCCACGCAGCATCTTAACAGTTTCCCGAACACCCACATACCCCATTTTAAATGCCTTCTGTACAACGATTCCCTGGAAGATTCCGTGTTCCATCAGCTGGACGGCCTCCTGTGAGCTGTCTACTCCCACCACCCTGATCCGATTCTCTGCTTTTGCTGCCTTTACTGCTCTTGCAGCACCTACAGAGGAATATTCATTCATTCCCGCGATCATCTTGAGATCCGGATATTTTTTCATCAGCTCTTTTGTAAGCTCATAGGACTTGTCATACTGAGAATCACAGTATACCACATCTACGATATTATCCTTCAGACTGCCAAGTCCTGTCCGGAAACCTTTTTCTCTTTCAACTGCCGTAGATACACCCTTTACATGTGAAACGATCGCAATCTGATCATCCGTTCCCACAAGCTCCTTCGCAAACCTGCCAAGGATCTGTCCCGCTTCCAGATTATCGGTCGCAACGGTAAGATCCTGGACCTCTTCCTGTGTGTAGGAATCAATAAATGCGATATGTATTCCCTGTTCCTTTGCCTTCTTCAAAAGCTGGTCGGATTCAGTGAAGCTGGACGGCGAGATCAGGATCGCGTCCGGTTTTTCTTCTGTTGCCCTTTCGATCAGCTTGTTCTGCCCATCCACATCATTCTCTTCCTCAGGTGCCCATACGCGGATATCTGCATTATATTCCTTTGCAGCCATCTCCGCCCCCTGGATCAGTGATGTCCAGAAATCGTTGGTACCGTCCACAACCTTCGGAATATAGATCAGCGATAATTTTCTCTCTTCTTCTGCCTGTTTATAATAGACTATTCCGGCTACAAGCCCCGCCACAAGGCAGATGACCACTCCTAAAGTCAGGAGTTTTCTATGTTTTTTCATATTGATTCCTCCTGTATTCCCGGAATGGTAATCGTGGCAGTGGTTCCGACACCTTTTTCACTTTCATAGGTGATCCCGTAATTTTCTCCATAATAAAGCTTCAGACGTTTCTGTACATTGTAAACACCCACACCATTGGAATGATAATTCACCTTATGCTTATCATAAATATGTGACAATGTTTCCTCATCCATACCTACACCATTGTCGATCACCTGAAGAACTGCATTTCCGTCCTTCATAAAGCCTTTTACCTGCAAAAGTCCCTTACTCTCTTTATATTTCAGTCCATGATAGATGGCATTTTCAATGATCGGCTGGAGAACCAGCTTGATCAGAGGGATATTTAATATAGAAGGTTCTACATCGATCTCGAATTCCAGCTTGTCCTTGTAACGCATCTTCTGGATCGTAAGATAACCCTTGGCATACTCCACTTCCCTTGCAAGAGGAACCACTTCATCTTCATTACTGATGCTCTGACGAAGAAGACGCGCCAGGGATGCTGTCATCAGAACAACCTCTTCGTACTTTCTGCCCTCTGCCATCCAGATGATCGAATCCAGGGTATTGTAGAGAAAATGAGGATTGATCTGGGACTGAAGGGCCTTAAGCTCACTTTTTCTCTTTGCTTCCTGTTCCTTCACGTTCTGCTCCATAAGATCCTGTATCCTATGTGTCATCACATTGAAAGATTTCGTCAGGCTTCCGATCTCATTCTCTGAATCGATCTCCACATCTGCTCCGTCAAAATGCCCTTCCTGTACTCTGGACATGGAATCTCTGAGACGCTGAAGAGGATATGTAAGACTCTTTGCCAGAAATCTGGAAAAAAGCAGTGCCACGATCATCAGAAGTGCGGAAATAAGCACATAAATACTCTGTGCCTGATTGCTTTTGCGCAGAAGCTCGCTGACGCTCATACAGCCCACAACGGTCCATCCGGTTTTATTTGATCTGGAAATGGAATATAGCTTTCCTCTGTTTCCCTTTTCGGTACGCACCGTATCTTCTTTTGATTTCACGATCAGGTCGATATTCTCAGTCTGCAATTCATTGTAAAGCTGCTGCTGTTGTGGATGGTATACAATATTTCCGCTTTCATCCAGAATGAATGCGTATCCCCTTTTCCCGATCGTATTCTGATCACAAAGTTCACTGATGGCACTGTAATTCAGATCAATAAAAAAGACTCCCTCTTTCTCACCGCTGTTGGAAAAATTACGGATTCCCCTGCTTAAAGTGATCACCCACGGACGCTCTCCGCTGATGATGTGCTGTACATGAGAAGATGTAAGAAGCGGGCCTTCCGGCTTCTGTAAAGCTTCCAGATACCACTCCTGGGTGGAAAGCTTCAGATCCGGATTCACAGACTGTTTGCCGTCGTTGATCAGCTTCCGTCCATTACTTCCAATGATCCCAAGATTTCGGATATCACTTCGTCCATCCAGAATAGTCTTGAACTGATTGATCAGACGCTCTCTTGTTCCATTGTCCACATTTTCACCAAAAAGATATTGCTGTACATCCTCGTTACTGGAGATCATATAGGCTATATTTTCCATGTAATCAATATAGGAATCAATATTCTGATTCATCTGCTGCACGATATTCTGGGTGTAGACAGCAGAATTTTCAAAAATAGAATTGCGGGTATATCTCATGGAAACACCTGTTATGACCAGCACCGCACTTAAAAGCAGCACCGTCACTACCGCAAAGATCGCACTCTGGATACTCTTAAATTTTCCTATGATCTTTGCCGCAAACCGGATATCTCTCATTTACGTTTCTCCCTTGCATATTCTGTTGGTGTGCAGCCGGTCATTTTTTTGAAGGAGATCCCAAAATAATGGGGATCTGCAAATCCGACTTTCTCGGCAATTTCATAATTCTTCATAGTTGTATTCTCCAGAAGTTCCTTCGCCTTCTCCATACGGGTACGGATCAGAACCTCTGTAAAAGTCTCTCCCGTAAGATCCTTAAAGATCGTACTGAAATAGCTTGTACTGATATTCAGATAGGAACAGATACTGTTCAGGCTTAAATCCGGATCCATATAATTCTTCTGGATATAATCCAGGGCAAGTCTGGCCTGACGCTGTCCGCTGGAGCTGTTTGCATCGGAAAGTGTCTGGAAAATCTCTCCGATATGATTCCTGACCAGTTCAACAGCACTGTCAAAAGAATTCTGCTCCGTAACCTGCTGCAAAAGTGCTTCTCTTTTGGAAAAAAGCCTGTTGTCCGGAACCATATCCTCACAGGTCTCATCTGCTGCACGGATGATCTGCTGAAGATACACGCAGGCACGACTCTTATCCACCCGCGCTTCCTTGATCTCAGAAGAGATCTGTTCCAGAATATGCTCTGCGTTTTCCTTTTTACCCGCTTTCAGAGCGGCTGCCAGCTTCTCTACATAAGCTTTAATGGAAAGATTTTTTTCCTCCGGCTGTTCTTCCATATCAATAAGAAGGCTTCCTCCAAGAAGATAACGATATTCAATAGCTTTCTCTGCAAGTTCATGGGATGCACGAAGCTCCTGCTGGGTTCTGGCCCAGCTTCCCACACCGATAGAAATATCCAGCGACATCAGTTCCTTCAGCTTATCCTGGATCGTCCTGCAGATCTCCATGATCTTGTGTTCAAACTCTCTGGTACGGTTTCCCATGAAAAGAGCACCGACCTTGTTATTTCCGGCCTGATATGCCACTCCTGCTTTTTCTTTGCTGATGATCTCATCACTGATATTAAAAAGGACAAAAGACATCAGTGCACTCTCCTGGCGTTTCTCCGCAGTAAGCTGACTGCCGTCCGAATACAGATCCAGATCAAAAACAGCCACACGATAACATGCTGCCTCAAGATCGATTCCCAGTGCTGCAAGCTCTTCCAGACTTTCCTGCCGTGTCTTGATATTATCCACAAAGCCCTGCAGCGCTCTGGAACGGATCACAATGGCGTTTTTCTGATAATTCTCGGAAGTCTGTGTCAGACGTTCCAGCTTCTCTTTTTCTTTTCTTTGCTGGTCCACCTTCTCCTTCATTTTTCCGATAACATTTCTGAGTTCCATGGCGGTCACCGGCTTCAGCATATATTCACTGACACCATACTGGATCGCCTTCTTGGCATACTCGAATTCTCCGAATCCGCTGAAGATCACGATCACGATGTCCGGATAATTATCATGGAGAAAACGGCTCAGTTCCATACCATCCATATATGGCATAAGGATATCTGTAAGCACGATATCCACCGGATGGTTCTGTACAAATTCCGCTGCTGCTTTCCCGTTATCACAGTCTCCTACCAGCTCACAGTCCATTGCTTTCCAGTCAATATTCTCCCGGATCGCATCTCGAACAAGTATCTCATCATCTACCAGTAAAATACGATACATAATTTCTGTTGTCCCCCTCTGATCAGTTTCTGTTGTTTTTATTGCACATCCCCCTGACAGATCCTTCCCCCGTCTCTGTCATTTTCATTGGTAAGATTACTGTCCTTTCTGTGAACAATAACTGTTAATTCTTTTTATATGTTAACATGTTTGGTTAAAATTTACAACGGAGTTTCTTAGTCCAAATTAAATACAAAGAAATCCCGCATCCAACATATGGAACACGGGATTTTCCTGCATATTTTTATTATTTTACGATAACGCCATCCTCGTCCCAGAGGTCATGCCAGTCATTTGCACCATGCCACAGGAATACCTGGCCTTTTACAAGACGGTTGCCTTTTTCCAGAGTTGCGATGGTTGCCATTTCCTCATCTGTAAGTGGATCCTCTGTGACACATTTCAGGTTGCTTGCATAGTTGTGGACAGAGAACGGAATGGAGATCTCGCCTCTCTGATGTGCCCACTTCAGAGCGATCAGAGCCGGGTGAACCCCATGTGCTTTTGCGATCGCCTGCATCTCCGGAACCTCCAGATCTGCAACATCCTCCGGGCAGATATCTCTCTCCGGTCTGCGTGGAGAACCGATCGGCATATAGCCTACCGGCTGGATGTTATGCTCTACCAGATAATCATAAAGCTCCTGCTGCTGGAAGCATACATGAAGCTCAAGCTCACAGGTTGCAGGTTTGATCTTCATAAGCGGAAGAACTGCCTCAAGCTTCGGAATGGTCATATTGGAAATACCGATGTAACGGATCTTTCCTTTTTCTACCAACGCCTCACACTGGCGGTATGTATCCATAAACTCCTCCACACTGAAGGGTTTGGAATCCGGATTTCTGGAATCTACATCACATCCCGGTGCATGATAGTTCGGGAATGGCCAGTGGATGAAATACATATCCACATAATCGCACTGAAGATCCTTAATGCTCTTATCACAGGCTTCCTCTACTCTTCTGTGCATGTCGTTCCATACCTTTGTCATGATAAAAAGATCCTTACGCTCTACAACACCTTCGTCAAAAGCGTCCTTAAATACCTGGCCGATCTCATGCTCGTTTCCGTAGCATGCGGCACAGTCAAACATACGGTAGCCACTGCGGATCGCGCCTGCAACAGCTGCAGATACATCCTCTGCGGATACACGGTCGGAACCGAATGTTCCCATTCCGACACACGGGACCTGCTCGCCGGAAGGAAGTGTCACTTTCGGCACAATTGCCGGATTGATAACTTCTGCCATCTTTACATCTCCTTTTTTATAAAAATTTTTTTATTATAAGCTTATCTTATAAACGCCTGATCTCGATCTTCGGAAGAAGAGCCTCCATATCCTCCATCACAAAGAATCCCGTTTCCTCGCGCATGGCTGCCGCCGCTGAGATCGCACTGGCTCTTTGCAGAGTCTCTTCCAGGGAAAGTCCCTCACTTAATCCAAGGGCAAAGCCTGCGATCATGGAATCTCCGCAGCCTACGGTATTTACCGCATCGATCTTCGGAACCACCGCACGGAAAATCCCTTCCTCTCCGACTGCCAAGGAACCATCTGCTCCAAGCGAGACCGCCACGATCTCCACACCACCGGCATGGATGGCTTTCGCTGCTTCAATGACATCGTTGATATCGTCACAATGCTTGCCTGTCAGCATACGGATCTCATCAATGTTAGGCTTGATCAGTGTCGGTGCTGCCTTGATCCCCTCTTCCAGAAGCTTGCCGCTGGTATCCAGGATCACCGGTTTTCCGGCGTCTTTCACAATTTTCACAAGGCGCTGGTAGGCACTTCCGTCAAGTCCCTTCGGCACGCTGCCGGACATCGCCACAACAGAAGCGTCTTTTACAAGCTGGCGGAATTTTTTCTCAAAGCCCTCAAAATCTGCCTCTGTCAGTGTAAATCCCGGCTCCAGGAATTCGGTCTGTACATGATTCACCTCATCCCAGATGTTGATACAGGAGCGGCTCTCCGCCTCTACATGGTAAAAAGCACTCTTAATGCCAAAGGGTTTCAGGGCAGCTTCTATATAATTGCCTGCGTGGCCGCCTACAAAGCCGGTGGCAACCACTTCAGCACCGTAAATGGACGCCGGCTTGGAAACATTCAGTCCCTTTCCGCCGGGAACGTAGGTACATTCACGCACACGGTTCACTTCGCCCACTTTAAAATCATCCACTACATAACGCTTGTCAATGGCAGCGTTTAAGGTTACTGTCAGGATCATATCAGTCTTCCTCATTGGAAAGAAGGATCTTTCCTTTTACAAGGCCCGGTGTCTTGAACAGCTGGAAGGCCTCCTGTGCCTGGCTCATCGGGATTTTCTTATAGATGAAGCCCGGGTCAAACTTCAGCTGGCCGGTTGCAAAATAATGCGCCGTCAGCTCCCACTCACGTCCCGGATACGGGGCACTGTAGGACATCCAGGAACCGGTAAGCTTGAACTCCTTACGGTTCATGTTCTCCCACTCCTTCGGTGTAAAGGTAAGGTTTTCATGAGGAGTACCAATGAAGCATACATGTGCCTTGTTTGCTGCAAGCTCAAATGCCATATGCATGGTAGGAACCTGTCCGGCTGTCTCAAATACGAAGCCGTAGCCCTTTCCACCTGTAATGGCCATGGCTTTTTCCATATATCCCTCTTCCTTTGTGTTGATCACTTCATCTGCGCCGAGACGCTTTGCAAGAGCAAGTCTCTCATCGCTGATATCAAAGACCACTACCTTCTTGGAGCCGAAGATCTTTGTCCACTGCATGGTGAACATACCAACTGTACCGCCGCCAAGGATTGCCACATACTCACCGCCGTGGTAATCGTTCTGGAATACACCGTGGATAGCTACGGTTGCAGGCTCAAACATGGCTCCCTGCTCATATGGAACATTGTCTGCGAATGGTACTGCATTCTGCTCAGGAACCACTACATAATCTGCGTTTGCTCCCTGCTCTCTGGAACCGATGAAGCTGTAATGCTTGCAGAGAGAGAAATTACCCTTCTGACAGTCGTCACATTTCATACAGGGAAGAAGTGGTGCACCGGATACACGGTCTCCGACCTTCACCTTGGTAACGCCTTCTCCCACTTCCACCACATCGCCGGAAAATTCATGTCCAAGCACGATGGGATAAAAATGTACGCCGTGATTTAATACACGCGGGATATCAGATCCGCAGATCCCGGAATATCTTACCTTGATCTTCACATGGCCCGGTGTTACCTGAGGTTCTTCCACTTCCTGATATTGAACATCCTCATTTGCTACTACTACTGCTGCTTTCATGATCACTTTTCCTCCTCATTTCTCATCATAGGTTCAAGAGATTTATAGAGATTTAAATAGGTTTTATAGGTTTTCTCATAAACGTCCCGGTTTTCCGGGTTCGGTTCATGTCTTCTTGTTTCCTTTACCGTAAGACGGATGGCCTCATCATAATCCTGATACATTCCAACACCAACACCTGCCAGAATCGCTGCACCAAGTGTTGTTGCCGTATCAGAGGACGGCACTACGATAGGTTTTCCTGTGATATCGGATTTGATCTGTGTCCAGAGAAGAGAATTTGCAGAGCCTCCCATTGCACGGAGAACTTCCACATCTGCTCCTGCTTCCTTTGCCACCTCAAGGTTGTGTTTCAGAGAAAGTGCTACGCCTTCCATACAGGCACGTACCATATGTCCCTTGGTCTTGGCAAAATCCAGTCCGTAGAATACGCCCTTCGCATTAGGATTCCAGATCGGGGAACGCTCACCGGACATATATGGAAGAAATACCACTCCGTCACTGCCTGGTGCGACCCTTTCCGCGATCTCATTGAGCTGATTCAGAGAAGAGCCTTTTTCCCCTGCTACAGAGCGCTCATAATCTGCAAACTCACGTTCAAACCAGCGCATGACACCACCACCTCCGGTGGTTCCTCCCTGAAGGAGCCACTGTCCCGGAACTACGTGATAGCCAAGGATCAGTCTGGGATCTGCCTTGTACTCATCCATGCAGATGCTCATTCCGCCGGCCTGTCCTCCCTGCTCCTGTGTCTCACCCGGATGGATCACTCCAGCCCCCAGTGTTCCGCATGCCGCATCCAGACCACCGGCAACAACCGGTGTTCCCACAGCAAGGCCGGATTCCTCCGCCGCCTTCTCTGTAACTGTTCCCACAACATGATCACAGGCACAGATCTCAGGAAGAAATTCCATGGGAATCCCAAGCTTTCTGCACATATCCTCATCCCAGGCTGCCTTTCTCATGTCAAAGCAATGCAGGCCATAGCCCTGGGAAACATCCTGGCTCATCACACCCGTCAGCTTATATGCAATGTAGCTGTTAGACTGCAGGATCTTGTGGATCCTTTGGTACACCTCCGGGAGATTTTCTTTATACCAGAGGATCTTTGCAGTTGTGTAGGACGGCTGAAGGGAATTACCGGATACTTCAAAAATCTGCTCTGCCCCGATCTCTTCATTCAATCTGTCACAGATAGACTGTGCTCTGGTATCCATCCAGATCGGAGTGTTTGTCAGTACATTTCCGTCCTTATCCATGGCAATGGCTGACCAGCTCTGACCGTCAATACCTATGCCTGCGATCTCCTCAGGTGCTATCCCCGCTTTTTGGATGGCCTTCTTTACCGCCTGACAAACAGCACTCCACCATTCTTCCGGATTCTGTTCTGCCCAGCCCTCCTTCGGATAGTAAACCGGATAATCGCCGTTGGCCGCAGCCACAACCGTTCCCGATTTTTCAAAAACCGCAACCTTACAGGCACTGGTTCCGATATCAATACCTAATAAATATGGTTTCATTATAGCTTCTCCTTCTCGTCCAGCACACAGACGGATTTTCCCATGATGATCTCTGCGCCAAGCTTCTCCGTGATCGGTTCTGTTTCTTCACTTGCAGCCCCTTCCAGCCGTTTCAGCATGATTCCCGCCACTTCTCCGGCAATCCCCTGTGTAGGCTGTGCCACAATGGTAAGCTTGGGATTGCATGCTCTGGCAAACTGCAGATTGTCAAAACCGATCATAGACAGCTGTTCCGGGATCTTAAGACCCAGCTCATTCATCCCGATCACCGCCCCCATGGTCATCTCATAGTTGGTAACAAACACGGCCGTCATATCCGGATTGTCCGCAACAAGCTTCTCAATTCCCTGCACACCGCCCTGAATGGTATAATCGCCGTGATAGATCAGAGATTCCCGTACCGGTATATTTTCTTTTTCGTATGCATTGCGGTACCCCTGGAGACGTTCCTGAGCTGTGGAAATTTCCTCCGGTCCGCCAATGATCCCGATCTTACGGTGTCCTGCCTGAAAAAAAACTCTCATTGCGTCCTCAGCCGCCTTCTCGTTGTCTACAAGAACACTGTCACAGGAAAGCTCCCGGATCCTGCGGTCAATGAGTACGATGGGCTTTCCGGTTTTCTGGAATTTTTTCAGATGATTGCCTTCCGCATCCACCGGCATGCTGATGATCCCGTCCACACGCTTCCGGCTTAAAAACTCCACTGCATCCCGCTCCAGTCTCTTATCGGTACGGCAGTCACAGACAATAGTCGCATATCCGTGACTCCTTAAGACATCCTCCATTCCTGTGATGATCTCCGCGCAAAAGGTATTGTTAAGCTCCGGGATCACCACGCCGATGGTCTTGGTAGCATTAGTCTTAAGCCCTCTGGCCACCTCATTGACCTCATAATGCAGCTCCTGAATGGCCTCCTCGATCTTTATTCTGTTTTTTTCTCTTACGTTTCCGCCGTTAAAATAAGAAGAAATCGTTGCGAGCCCAAGTCCGGTCCGCCTGGCAATATCTTTCATGGTTGCTGCCATACTGATCACTCCGTTTCTGTTTTTTTACAGAAGATCATTCTGCCTTTCCATCACAGCCGCAAACCTTCATACGCGCCTCAACCAGCTCCTTCACTGCCTGGATCGCTTTCTTTCCGTAGGCCTTCGGATCGATGGTGTTCTCATTCTCTGCAAAGGTCTCCTTCACTGCCCTGGAATATGCAGCACGAAGCTCTGTTGCAAAGTTAACCTTGCAGATACCACGTTTTACACAGTCGCTGACATCCTCATCACTGAGTCCGGATGCCCCGTGAAGAACAAGGGGGATATCTACAATTTCACGGATCTCGCTTAAGCGTTCCTTGTCAAGAACCGGTGTTCCCACATAGAAACCATGTGCGGTTCCGATGGCAACTGCCAGGGAAGTAACACCTGTACGCTCCACGAATTCCTTCGCCTCCTGCGGGTCGGTGTTAGTGTCTGCCTCAGCCTCAAGATCATCCTCTTTACCACCGACCTTACCGAGCTCAGCCTCACATGGGATATCCAGGGCTGCTGCCACATCCGCAACTCTCCTGGTCTCTCTGATATTATCCTCAAAATCCAGCTTGGAACCATCGATCATCACAGAGGTATAGCCTGCATGCATTGCCTGCATCGCAAGCTCAAAGCTGCTGCCATGGTCAAGATGAAGGCATACCGGAACGGAAGCCTTGGCTGCCTCTGCTGCTACGATCGCAGCGTAAGTCTCAACCGTACCATATTTAACAGTAGAAGGTGTTGTCTGGATCATAACCGGTGCTTTCAGCTCCTCAGCTGCCTGGATGATCGCCTTCACCATCTCCATATTCTCTGCGTTGAATGCTCCTACTGCATATCCGCCCTTCTGTGCCTTTAACAGCATTTCCTTCGATGTAACCAGTGGCATAATCTTCTCCTCCTTGGAATCATAATCATTGTGTTTGTTTTGTATTATTTTCTCATTTGGTCCAGAAACCGAAACGTTTCCGTTTGAGTTCATCATAGCGCTCCATACGTTTTCTGTCAACCATAAAATTTTCATCATTTACAGGAAAATATTCCCTTGAAAAGAAGACCAAATACCGTTAGATTAATTAATAAGAGTTCTAAAGCCTGTGGCCGGGCAGGTCTGTCTGATACTACCGGCGTCATAACAGTTTCGGAAATCCATGTATCCTGTTCTGATTATCTGAGCCTGATGCTATAATTTCCGAAATGCTGTAAGTACACAATGATCTTAGGAGGATATAAACTATGTTAAAAGGAATTCCAGAAATCTTATCACCAGAATTACTGAAGGTTTTATGTGAGATGGGACACAGTGACCGTCTTGTTATCGCTGACGGAAACTTCCCTGTAGAATCCATGGGAAAAAATGCCATCACCATCCGCTGTGACGGACATGGCGTTCCGGAGATCCTGGATGCCATCCTGAAGCTCTTCCCGCTGGATACTTATGTAGAGCATCCGGTAAACCTGATGGAAGTAATGCCTGGCGATAATGTGGAGACACCGATCTGGGATACATATAAGGAAATCGTTTCCAAGCATGACGAGCGTGGCGAAAAAGCCGTCGGAAACATCGAGCGTTTCGCATTCTATGACGAAGCAAAAACTGCATACTGCATCATCTCCACAAGTGAGAAAGCACTTTATGCCAACATCATGCTTCAGAAAGGCGTTGTGATCAACAACGACTGATCTTTCTTTTGAACTGCCTGATATAATCATATATAATACACATATTCAACCAAAACATAAAACGCCCGGATCTGGATTGAAACATTCCAAATCCGGGCGTTTTATATTTTAACACTTTTATCTCTTTGCTGCTTTTGCGGCGTATCCTCCGCAGAGTACTTTTCCACCCGAGGTTTTTATCCCTGCACGCACCGCATAGTAATACGTTGTTCCCTTCTTTGCGGTCTTATCCTCAAAGGAGGAGCGGCTGCCTCCGGAAACTGTACTGATCTTTTTCCATGACCCCTTTCCGGTCTTACGGTAGATCTGATAGCAATCTGCTTTCTTCTGCGCTTTCCAGCAGATCTTCAGCCCCCTGGAGGTCTTCCTAACACTGGATATCTTCTGAAGTTCCGGATAGGACAGGATATAGCTGCTTGCCTGATATCCTCCTAAAACTTTTTTCCCGTCTACATTCTTATATGGCCTCACAGCATAAGCGTAGGAGGTGATTCCCTCAATCTTCGTGTCCTGCCAAGACAATACTTTGTTGTTAACGGTTCCAATCCGAACCCAGCTTTTCCCCTGGAGCTTCCGGTAGATATAATATCCACTGGCTCCGGAAACCTTCTTCCAGGATACCCTGTTACATGGTCCGCTGACAGCTTCAGCCACTGCACGGGCCTTCCCCAGCTCCGCTTTTGCTGAGAACGGCGAAGATACGGCTCCATAAACAGTCTTCTTTCCGGAACGTACATAAGAAGCCCGGATCCGATACGTATAAGTGCTTCCTGTTTTCACTGCAGTATCCTGCCAGGTCACTACATCTGCTGCCACGGTTGCCATTTTTTTTGAATTTCCGCTTTCATCCCAGCGATAGATAGCATAACGATTGCAGCCGGGAACTGCTTTCCAGGAGATCCGTATCCTGTTAAATGCCTTGGAAACCAGTTTTACACCTGTGGTCTGACGAAGCTTCACCGTAACCTTACAGGTAGCCCGGATTCCCCTGGCATTTTTTCCGTAGCAGGTTATGGTTGCTGTTCCCGGATTTTTTGCAGTAACAACGCCGCTTCCATTTACAGCAGCCACACTGGTATCTGAGCTTTCCCAGACAATGCCGGAAGCATCCATCTCGGATCTGGTAGCCGAAGCATTTAGTGTTTTCTGATCTCCGGAATACAGACTTATCTCAGAGGAAGAAAGCTGCATCCTGGCCGCACTGCTCAGAGTCCTGGTATGCGCCTTGATCCTCGGAGTTACCGATGGATTAAATTCAACTGCATCCATCCAGGTATCCTCCGCGTTATATCGCAGAAAGCTCTGATCGGATACGATAGACGGAGAAAAGCTGCACCAGCCATAACTGACCTCTGCCTCCACACAGTATTTTATATATGTGCTTCCTGCATTTGTCACCACAATAGAATACAGACTGTTCTGGCTGAGCAGAACCTCCGGGATTTGAAAAGTCATAACC
This sequence comes from Blautia sp. MB18-30, assembly GCF_023669475.1. Classification (NCBI taxonomy): domain Bacteria; kingdom Bacillati; phylum Bacillota; class Clostridia; order Lachnospirales; family Lachnospiraceae; genus Blautia; species Blautia sp. MB18-30. Next base: position 186,166 of record NZ_JAMOYY010000001.1, read on the forward strand.
CCAGCCATCGGCTGACTGCAGGAAACCGGTGTGGAATATGCCGGTGTTCCACTGGTAGGATCACTGGCATCCTTCAGATTTGTGTATACCTGCACAGTATAGGAATTATTGGCAGACATGGAGCTAAGAGTCACCTCACCAAGCGATTCCGCTTTTCCGTTTCCTGCACTGGCACGAAAAACCGTGGACAACTGTTCTCCTGCATACATGCGGATAGAACCAAGGCCCGACGTTCCGTCATAAAAATAATTGTTTCTATATTTCGGTGTATTGACAGCCGTAGCCGCAACCAGCTCACTGACAGACTTATCCTCATAGGACATATAAAAATATCCGGATTTTCCCCAGCCTGTACCCCAGCTGTTCTTGACGATCCAGGCTCCATCTCCCTTTACCTGGGAAGATGCCCGGAAATTCTTCGCAGAATAATTGTCATCCCAACCCACCACTGTAACTACATGATTCACGTTCTTGGTGCTGGTAGGATAGGAATAGGCCGCTGTACTTGCATTGTAATAGGCATTCTGTGCATTATACATCACAGTGACCGAATTATTTGCAACCAGAAGCTTCTTCATGGCATTTACGGAATAATCGGAAAAATAGGCATTTTTCAGATAAGCAGCTGCATTGTACGCCTTGGATGCCGCCGGAGTCACACCGGTTTTCTGTGTATGCGTGGAATCTGTTGCCAGCGGCACATCCCCTTCTGTTGTCATTCCGGACCAGGTGCTCAGAAACATGGAAGCCAGAAGATCATTTCCGCCCTCATGATAATCTGCGTTTCCTTTATCATCTGTCCCCATATGCTTATTGACATCCCCGTAGGTATTTCCAAGCGGGTCATTCTTTCTGTTTGCAAAAAAATACGCCAGATGCTCTTCCGACAGATCATAAGTTCCAAGGTCCTGGGTCAGAAACGAAGTTTCCAGAAGAGAGGCCATTCCAAATGCCCAGCACATACCGTAGGGCTCCTGATTCTTTACGGAAGTAACATATCCCTGATCCGCTGCATTATAATAGGACGGATAGGCCGCAGCTCTTCCCATCGGTACCTCATCCACATCATTTCCGATCTCCACGGCGGTGGAATAAGAGGTCAGATTATCAAAGGGTGCCAGCTGTTCCTGCTCCTCTTCCTCCGTAAGCGGACGGCCCTTGATATATTCGATGCCGGACTCACCACTGTCTGAGGCATCCCCGAAGCTCTCCTCACCGTCGCCAAAGGTATCCTCCTGGGAATCAGAGGACGATCCTTCTGATGTTTCGGGAGTCTCTGTATCCTCCTCGGAGCTCTGCAAGGCTATATCCTCGGTATCCCCGTCGGCTGCCTCTGCAATATCCTCGGTCTGTTCATCCGGGATACCGGTGTTCTCTGTGGTATTCCCTTCTGCGGTCTCCGTCGTATCCTCTGCTTCCGCCGGCTGCGTCTGTGTATCTTCTGACCATTCTTCATTGAAGCCTTCCGCAGAATCACTGAAGCCTTCCACATCGGCTGCCATGACCGGAACCTGGCTGCCCGCAACTGCCACACACAGAAGAAGCGGCAGTAATTTCTTCCTGACAAGCTGTAATCTCTTCACAAAATTCTCCACTTTTCTTATATTGATCTGGTTTATCTGTTAACGTTTCTTCAAATGATAACCCAGAATTCCGATTACTGCAAGTACTGTTGCGATCCCGATCCAGATAAACGGACTTTTATACCAGGAATTTTCTTCTTTAAAGGATGTCGCAGCTGTGCCATTGACCGGCTTAGTGACAGCTTCATCCGCAGATTTCCCACCTTCTGTTGTTCCATCCGCTGCAGGCGGTCCCTGGACCTCGCCGCTCTGAGCCTGAGAACTACCTGTGCTGGACGTCCCTGCAGGTGGCCCCTGAACCTCACCTCTCTGAGCCTGAGATTCATCTGTGCTGGCCGTCCCTGCAGACGCTCCCTGTCCTTCGCCATTCTGAGCCTGAGAGTTGCCTGTATTGTCCGTCCCTGCAGACGTTCCCTGTCCTTCGCCATTCTGAGCCTGATAGCTGCCTGTATTGTCCGTTCCTGCTACTTTCCCCTGAGTCTCGCCGGCTGCGGAATTCTGCGTATCGGATGCGTCTCCCTGATTCACTGCAGAAGTCTCTTTCTCCGTGCTCCCTGCGATTCCGGCCTTCGCCAGCTCCGCATCCTTTGAGGGCCGCAGCTCCTCCAGCGGCACATAACCGTATCTGCCATTATACTCTGTATATCCCCAGGTCTCACCATTCTTCTCTGTCTCCCCTTCGATATGCAGGACAGTACCATCCCTTACCGTCTTATCATTGAGCTTTTCACCTTTTCCGTCGGTGGACGGATAGATATCCACACCAACTCCACCGGAATCCACAGTCATATAATAATCTGTGGTATCCGCCGGAGCTTCCACCTTCACCACAACCGACTTGTCCGCATACACCGGAACACTCATACTCAGCACCAGCATTCCTGCCAGAAGCACACCTTTGCACCTTTTCATTGCTCTTTCCTCCCTCAAAAAATCTCACTGCCATTCTATGCATAAAATCCCCTTATATTTCTCTTTTGCCTTGGCTCCGAAATATAAGAGGATCTTATCATTAGTTATATCCAGTATCTTTTTTATGCAAGCTCCCGCTCACACATATCCAGCGCAGAAGCGATCACCGCATCCATGTCATAATATTTATATTCACCAAGACGGCCGCCGAAGATCACCTTCGGTTCCTTCTCTGCAAGCTCCCTATACTGTCCGTAAAGCGCTCCGTTCTTCTCATCATTGACCGGATAATACGGCTCATCTCCAGGCTTCCACTCGGAACTGTATTCCCGGCTGATCACCGTTTTCGGAAGATCATTACCCTCCTCATCCTTTCCGAACTCAAACCATTTATGCTCGATGATACGGGTCCACGGAGTCTCCACATCCGTATAATTCACTGCTGCATTTCCCTGGAAATTAGGTTTATCCAGTGTCTCGTTCTCAAAACGCACGGAACGATACTCCAGAGTTCCCAGCTTATAGTCAAAATACGCGTCGATGGCACCTGTGTAGATCACCTTCTCCGCCATTGCATCGTACTGCTCTTTTTTCTCCAGATAATCCTCATTCAGCCGTACCTCGATACCGTCCAGCAGATTGGCAACCATCTTCGTATAACCACCCACCGGGATTCCCTGGTACAACGCATTGAAATAGTTATTGTCAAAGGTCAGACGCACCGGAAGCCTCTTGATGATAAAAGCAGGAAGCTCCGTACATGGACGTCCCCACTGCTTCTCTGTATAGCCCTTGATCAGCTTCTCATAAATATCCGTACCTACAAGGCTGATAGCCTGTTCCTCCAGATTTGAAGGTTCCATGATCCCTGCAGCCTGCCGCTGCTCCTCGATCTTTGCCGCAGCCTCCTCCGGAGTCACCACGCCCCACATCCTGTTAAAGGTATACATATTAAACGGAAGACTGTACAGCTCCCCGTGATAATTGGCAACCGGACTGTTGGTAAAACGATTGAAGGTGGCAAACCGGGTGATATAATCCCAGACCTTCTTATTATTGGTATGGAAAATATGCGCACCGTATTTATGCACGTTGATCCCTTCCACCTTCTCTGTATATACATTTCCCGCAATATGCGGACGCTTGTCGATCACAAGCACTGACTTCCCGGCACGCTTCGCCTCCTGTGCAAAAACCGCACCGTAAAGACCGGCACCTACGATAAGATAATCGTACATTGATTTCATTCTCCCTGTTCTTTCATTGATGCTGTTATTTTAACACCGGAAAAGGGTAGCTGGCAAGAAGCCTCTGTAAAATCCCGATAAAATATCAGATATCCGCTTCTCAAACACCAAAATGTATGATACCCTGTAACTGGATCAGATAATAAACTACTCTGATCACATAAACAGATCGAAGGTGGTGAAACCTATGGGTACAAAGGATACCATCACCAAAGATTACATGGCTGACAACCGCGTTTTTGCGGATATGTTCAACCATATGCTGTACAAAGGAAAAAACATCATAGACCCTGACACTCTTCATCCACTGGATACCACAGCTCTCGCTGTCCCCTACGGATCCGGCACTTCAGAAGTTCCCGTCCAGAAATTCCGGGACGAATTCAAATCTCTTAATGTTATGCACGATGATTCAAGGATTTATCTTCTCCTGGGGATTGAAAATCAATCGGAAACACACTACGCAATGCCGGTCAAAAACATGGTCTATGATGCATTAGAATACGCAGGGCAGGTAGAAAATTCCGCCAAATCACACAGAGAAGCAAAGCAATGGCCTTATCCGGAGAATATCTCACCGGCTTCTACAAAGATGACCGGCTCATCCCGGTCATAACCACGGTCGTGTACTTCGGTTCCGACACCTGGAACGCTCCCAGGAGCCTCCACGAAATGCTCTCTGTCCAGGACCCCGAAATTCTTTCCATGGTCCCGGATTACCGGATCAATCTCTTCTCACCTGCCGAGATAAAAGATGAAGAACTTGACAAACTCCAGAGCAATCTCAAAGAAGTCATGCTCTTCATCAAATATTCCAAAGATAAACGGAAGCTTCAGGAGCTTACCTCACAGACTCCCGGCTTCCGCTCACTCGAGCTCAAAGCAACCCGGGTCATCGACTCCATAACCGGTATCAACTTACGTTTCACAGAAACAGAAGGGAGGGTTAATATGTGTCAGGCTGTTCAGGAAATGTGCGATGATGCGCGTGCCGAAGGCCATCAGGAACAAGCTATGCTGACAGCACAGCGTATGCTTCAGGATCCAAGATTCTCCCCTGAAGACATCTCCAGATTTTCAGGACTTTCTCTTGAAGACGTACTGAAATTACAGAAGAAATAGCTTGTATTGGAAATGCTCAGATCCTTTGTGGGGGATCTGAGCATTTTGCTATTTTACAATACCAATATTACTTTATATCACAGAACAGTTCTTCTTTATAAACACCACGCTCCAGCATACCACGAAAACTCTCTTTTACAACCGCAACATCCTCTTTATAGGTCATGCCATACCATGTATCATTAGTCCGCAGCACCTTAACAGACATCTTATCCTCTGCCAGAAGTTCACCGATAAAGATTGGAATCAGATACTCGGCTTTCTGAGGATTACCCGGTACTTCTTTCTCGAAGAACTCTTTGAAGCCCTCTTCCAGCACATCCAGAAAATCAGGAGTCAATCCCCACATATTCATAGATACCAGAGAATTCACATCGACAGCCACACCGTCTGCTTCTGCTCCGGTTGCTGTCTTTACAATGTTCTTTGTTTCCACAACCTCTGTCAAGTTATTTCCCTCATCCATCTTGCAGATACCACGGGTCACACCACCGTTATCGGACAGCGTGTTCTTCAAGACAAATCCTGCCATGCAGGATTTGCCACCATTCACCAGATACTCATGGACAGCCTTAAAGCCCTCCTTGCCATAGTAATCGTCCGCATTGATCACAATGAACGGGGTTTTTATTATATTTTTCGCTGCAAGCACAGCCTGACCAGTTCCCCACGGCTTTGTACGGCCTTCCGGAAGTTCTCCCGGAATATCGTTAATATCCTGGAAAGCATAGTCCACAGTTACTGAATGCGCCTTGCAAACCGCCTCGATCCGATTCCCGATCACATCCTTAAATTCATTTTCAATATCCTTTCGGATAATAAAAACCACCTTGTTAAAACCTGCTTCGATCGCATCATGAATCGAATAATCCATAATAATATGACCCTGTTCATCAACCGGCTCCAGCTGTTTGATACCACCGCCAAAACGGGAACCAATACCAGCAGCCATGATAAGTAATGTTGTTTGCATATTGTTTTTCTCCATTTTCTTTATATTTTTAATAAATATTTATTTAAATTTGTCTTATTTATAAGCCATGTAATTAACATTGTACAAACTACAGTAGTAATCCAATATAAAATCACTCTAATTAACGATGGATTCTTAATAAAAAAGTCAAGGCTTTTAAGAATTAATGGATGAATAATATACACACCTAATGTCAAACCAGCTCCATTACATATAATATTTCTTATTTTATAGTGAATATTAATTCTTAACAGCAGCGTAAACAGTACCACAGTCCAAAGCATTTCAAGAAAACTATCATAAAAATATTCTGCATGCAGTTTGGTTATTCCTTCTGTAATTACATTGGTTCCTATATAATTTTGGTACTCAATAACAAATATTGTAACTACCACCGTTATCGCAAAATGTAATATAATATTAATACGTTTTTTAAACCACTGTACAATCCTTATTATTTCTCCCCCTAACATAAAATAAAACAACCAGGTCCACAGACGGAATGTTTGAATAACATACTTTTGCAATGGCTTTCCTAAAAATAACGAATTTATTTCAAATACAATCGACACAATTCCCATAACAATAAAAAATATTCTTT